>WQZE01000008.1 GCA_009780875.1 Bacillota bacterium
CAATGCAACAGATGCGACCGATGCGACAGAAAATAAAACTGCTGTGGAATATGCAACCAGTCGTGATTTGGTTGATGCTGTTGGTGAGGATGCCGCAAGTTTGATGATCGCCAGAGCCCTATCAAGCAATGATTGTTTGGGTGTGGTATGAAACTTGGGGGTTGTACATATTTTATTGTATGCGGATAAGAATCTCTCCTTTGTTGCTTGTGATGGGGCTTGTGATGTTTGCCTTTGGCAGACTGTATGATTATGCCGCCTTTTTGATAGTGGTGGTGTTGCACGAATGTTTTCACGCTTTTATTGCAAGGAGGCTTGGGTATCGTTTGACTTGTCTCAGGCTATCGCCAAGTGGCGCCAGTTTAACAGGAGAATTTGCGGGTGTGCGTCTGAGAGATGAGGCGTTGATAGCCATTGCGGGGCCTATTTTTAATTTGGTTACAGGGGTTTTGTTGGTGGCAATCTGGTGGGTTTTCCCAATGACTTATGGTGTGACCGTTGCATTTGCACGGGCATCCTTTGTGACCTTTGCCATCAATTTGTTGCCCGTTTTTCCATTGGATGGGGGTAGGGTGTTGCTTGCTATTTTATCCAAAAAATTACCCAGACAACAAGCCTATCAAAAAATTAGGTTTTTTGGAATATTGGTAGCAAGTGCTTTTTTTGTGAGTGCCTTGGTTGCACTGTTTTTGCTCCATAGCACCTCTATTATTTTTATGAGTGCTTTTGTTTTGATATCGGTCATTGTGCCAGACAAGCAAAGCAAATATACCAGGTTGTACAGCAAAGCGTACCGCAATGAAAAACTCAAAAAAGGATTGGATATCAAGCAAATAGCAGTCAAGACAGACACCTTGTTGGTGGATGCGCTCAAAATGTTGAATAGTGGTTTCATATGCTATTTTGTTGTGTTGGACGCAGAGCTGAATACGGTGGCTTTGGTGGATGAGGGGCAAGTTGACAATGCGTTGTCACAAGGAGCCTATCAATGGGCTTTTGGGGACTTGTTGGCAACCAAAGCGGTTTGCAACTCCTAAAATGCTGACTTTTTTGTTAATTTTTTATTGTTATTTTGTTTACATACACCCAATTTTGGAGCAAGGAAAATGGATTAAAATGGATTTGCGTTGATTTTGTTTCATTGGTGACAGAAAACACAAAAATAAATTTTAAATATTTGCAAAACAAATTTTTTCAAAAATACTATATGAATTGTTTGGCATTGTTTTGAGAGCCTCTTTGTTGCGGGTAGAGATATGTGCGATGGATGCTTTTTTGTGCAGGCAAAAAAAGCGGTGCAAACGGTTGACAAATGACGCAAAAATTGTTAAATTGTTAGAATAGATTTTGAAACAAACAAATTTTTGATGATTTGGAGCACAAATGAAAACAAAGATTGAACAAATGGTTGGTGCCAAGACCCCACAAAGAGAGATTCTCACAAACTCTGTTGATAGTGTATATGGTCACAAAGCAAAAATCAAAGGGGTGCTTTGTATTTTTTTGATTTGTTTTTTTGTGGGGCTTTCTTGGGTCTTTGTGGCGTGTGGGGACAAGACTACTTATGTAAGACTCAGTTTTGAATGTGATGGTGGTGAGCCGATTGCTGCCATAATGGTAGAGAAGGGCACCAAAGTAGTGGCACCCAACGCCCCCAAGCGTGATGGATATGATTTTGTGGATTGGTATGAGAATGCCGCCTATACGCAAAGGTTTTCGTTTGAAACAAAACTAGAAAAAGATTGGACGGTCTATGCAAAATGGGAAAAAAATGAAGACGGTGGCGATACGGAGGAGCCGGGTGTAAACCCAGAAGAACCAGATGATACCCCAGAGGGAATCACTCCCGAACTCCCACCTTTGCAACAAGTGGACCAATTTGGCATTGCTTATTGGGATAATGATGGTCATAGGTTTGGCGGTGTCTTTGTGAGCGAGCAAGGAGAGTGCTTGACGAGCGTGCCCAGTGTGCACACCAATGGAGAGGATACACTGTTGCCTTTTGCACAAAAGCGTGGATATGATTTTGTGGGCTGGTATTTATATGCCGATTTTTCTGGCGTGGCTATCACGATGCTTGACAAGAGCGTGGCGTTTGAGCACGATATTTTTTTGTATGCAAGATGGGCTGCTAGGGTTTATACGATAGAGTATCAATCTAATGTGCCTGACAATACGCATAGCAAAATTGAGGGCAGCACAGAATCCGGGCAAGGTGCCTATGATGAGTACACGGAGTTGGCTGCCAATGGATTTGCTCTTAATGGTTATACTTTTTTGGGCTGGGCGGTTTCTGCCAACGAACAAACGCGCAATCTATTGGCGGAGAATGAAACCGTATATATCAATGCCCTTTTGGACAAAGTGAATGAACAAGTCTCACAAAACCAAATCATTGTATTGTATGCAGTGTGGGATGCCAATTTGTATGAAGTGAAATTTGACAACCTTGGAGGACAAAACGGACAAGAGTTGCAAGAGGTGTATTTTGATGCTGGCTTGGCAGATGTGTCCACCCCTACCAAAGATGGGTACACTTTTGCAGGGTATTATACCAAGGATTGGAGGCGTGGGCAAACAAACAGTGGGTTTGTGTACGATAGCAATGGGCAAAGCGTGGTGGACCAATATACTTGGAACAAAGACATTGTGTTGTTTGCAAGTTGGGAGTCCAATGTGTATCAAATCACATTGGATTATGACGGAGGGCAAGCGACGGACGGGCAACCCAGCGTGCAAGTCAATTATGGGATGGATTATTGCTTGCCTGTGCCCACCAAAGAGGGATATGATTTTGTTGCGTGGGTAGACAAAAATGGAGTGGCGTATACAGATGAATTGGGTCAAAGCCTTGCATACTACACAGACACGGTGGATATTGCTTTGGTGGCGTCCTATGTAGAACAGCCCGTAGATGCTGCAAGGATATATGATTTTGCATTTGATGAGGCGACGGGTGGTTATGAAATCAAACTCAAAGATGATGCAGATGCGCAGGAGTATTTGGTGGGCAATCTTGTGTTGCCAAGTGTGCACAAAGAAGACGACACCATAGGGTACTTGCCGGTCACAAAAATTAGTGATTTTGGGTTTTCGCAAGATGTTTTTAAAAATATTAACCTCACCCAAGTGGAGAGTATCACGCTTTCAGGCACGGTGCAAGTGATTGGCGTGCAAGCGTTTGCCAGTCCCGTATTGGCGGACAAACCGCAATTTGAGGTCTTATTTGAGCAAGAAAGTGCATTGCAAGAAATACAGAAAGAGGCATTTTTGGGAGCGGGAATCAAAAGTTTTGTATTGCCAAACACTTGCCAAAAGATTGGGGATAGTGCTTTTGCAGAAACAAGATTAGAGAGTTTTCAAGTAGATGTTGATAGTCAATTGAGTGAGATTGGTGTGTCGGCTTTTAGAAACGCATTTGCCAATGCTGAAAATGTGAAGCCATCACAAGTAATGATTATTCCCAAAACCGTGCAAAAAATTGGCAAAAGTGCTTTTGAGGGTTGTGGTGAGACCATAAACGGTTTTGTGGGCGGCAATTTGAAACTGATGATGTGCGTATCGTTTGAACAAGCAGACAAGTGGACTATGTGGTATCTTAATTTTGTAGAGGATGCTCATCTTGGCTTCAACAAGCAGCGTATTGAGTGGCTCAATGGATAAAATAAAACAAATCATTTTTTGGGGCAATGCAAAGTTTTTTGTATTGCCCCAAAATTGTTGCAAAAAAAGCAAAGATTTGGTATAATGGTATCAAAGCATTGCAGTGTTCCATTGCAAAAAGGTGTCTAATGGATAAAAAAAGTACAAAGAAAAAAAATGAGAAGACTTATTATATTACTACGCCCATTTATTATCCAAGTGGGCAGTGGCATATTGGGCATTGCTATACGAGTATCAACTGTGATGCACTTGCTAGGTACTACAAATTGCACGGATATGAGGTATTGTATAGCACGGGCACGGATGAGCACGGTCAAAAAATTGCCAAGGTAGCGAGCGAGAAAGGGAAAACTTGTCAGGCTCATGTGGACGAAAGGGCACAAAGCATTGTTGACTTGTGGAAACAATGTGGGGTGGAGTATGACAGATTCATAAGAACCACGGACCCAAATCACGAAAAAAGAGTGCAACAAATCTTTGAAAAACTGTACAAAAAGGGCGATATCTACAAAGGGAAATATAGCGGACAATATTGCACGCCGTGTGAGTCTTTTTGGACAGATAGTCAGTTGGTGGAGCAAAAATGCCCGGATTGTGGCAGGGAGGTGGCACCTACTGAGGAGGAGTGTTACTACTTTGCTCTTGGCAAATATAGTGACAACATTTTGAAACTACTCACAGAAACAGATTTTTTGGAGCCCAAATCAAGAGTCAATGAGATGGTGACTTTTATCAGAGAGGGGTTGCAAGATTTGGCGGTCACGAGGACCAGTGTGGAGTGGGGCGTGTCCGTACCTTTTGACCCCAAACATAGTATCTATGTTTGGATTGATGCGTTGTCCAATTATATTACACTTTTGGGCTATGAGCCCAATCAAAAAAAGCAATCCGCTGATTTTGAAAAATTTTGGCCCGCCAATATGCATATGGTGGGCAAAGAGATTGTGCGGTTTCACGCAATTATTTGGCCCGCTCTCTTGATGGCGTTGGAGTTGCCATTGCCCAAAAAAGTGTATGGACACGGTTGGTTGTTGATGGGCGGAGACAAAATGTCCAAGTCCAAAGGCAACATTGTGGACCCATTGCAATTGATTGAAAAGTATGGGATAGATGCGTTTAGGTACTACTTGTTGTCTGAGGTGCAGTTTGGCAGTGATGGCACTTATACAACGGAACTTTATTTGCAAAGAACCAATACCGACTTGGTCAACTCCTATGGAAACTTGGTGCGGCGTACTTTTAGTATGGCTGAGCAATACTTTGGGAGCGTAGTTTCGCATAGTGGCGAGGCCGACTCTTTGGATGATGCGTTTTTGGAATTGGTTGCACATACGCCCAGTTTGCTTGATAGAGAGATGACCGCACTCAACCTGAGCGGAGCCTTGAAAAGAATTTTTGAACTCATCGGTGCATCCAACAAATATATTGATGATACCAAGCCGTGGGCGTTGGCCAAAGAGGAAACCAGCAAGCCAAGACTTATGCGTGTTATTTTCAACCTTTTGGAGAGTATCCGTGTGGTGAGCGGACTCTTGTTGCCCTTTTTGTCGGTTGGACCGCAAAAGGTGTTGCAAGCAATGGATACAAAATTTGGCACAAGTGCGTTGCACGCAAAATTGATTGTGCTCAATGCAAAAAGCGATTACAAGTTGTCCCCTCTTGAAATGTTGTATCCAAGAATTGACATTGAAAAAGAACTCAAAAGCATTGCAAAATAGCATAACGGTTTTGAACAAAGCATTTAGCAAAAAATAGGAGGTGTTTATGCAACACGAAAAAGATGAAAATTTGGTCATAGATATTGACGAGTTTTTCAAAACAACCTTGAAGATTGGGGTCATCAAGGAGTCCAAGCCGGTGCCACGGTCAAGCAAATTGTACGAATTGTTGGTTGAAATCGGTGAGGAGACCAGGACTATTTTGAGTGGTCTTGCGGGCAGTTATACCGTGGAGGAACTCGTAGGCAAGCAAGTTGTGGTGGTCACCAATCTCAAACCGGTCAAACTGTGTGGCATCCAGTCCAATGGGATGATACTTGCGGCCAGCGACAAATCGGGTGGCGGAGATAAGGCGGTACTTTTGAGACCAGAACAAATTGTGCCAAGTGGAAGCGAAATTGATTGATAATTTGGTGATTGCAAAAGAATGGAAAACACAACGCAAACCGAAGAAATAAAAAACGAGATTGCAGCAAGCCTTGGCAATAGGGCGTGCTGCAACTTGTCTATGATATCCGCTTTGATAAGAACAAGAGGCGTGATACATTTGTCACAGCAAAAAAGCATTGTCTTGCGGTGCAGTGATACGGTCATAGATTTTGTGGAAAAAATGGCGGAGTTGTATGGCTTGGATTGTCAGTTTACGCTTGCCAAAAAGGCGTTGCAGTGCTCTCTGATGGGCGATATTTTGCCACTCTTGATTGACAGCGGGATTGTGGTGGAGAGTGTGAGTCAACAATTATCGTTGCGTGAGGGTATCAATGAGTTTTTGATTGTAGAGGACTGCTGCAAACAAGCCTATCTTCAAGGCGTTTTTTTGTCGTGTGGTGCCTATTCAAAAAATGGTAGGTTTATCTCTTTTTGGTTTCACGGACAAAAAATGTGTGAGGATGTAGCGAGACTTTTGGAGTGCTATGGACTCAATGCAAAGCAAGCAAAGAGGGTGGAGGGGCGAGAAGAACCTGTCTATGTTTTGTCTTTGTATGGAATGCAAAATATGGTAGATTTGTTGTTGCATTTGCAAGCAACCAACTTTGCACTCCATTTGCAAGAGGATGTCATAAGAAACGAGGTCATAGCACTCTCTCACCGAGCCACCAATTGTGATTTGGCCAATACCAACAAAAATGTATTGTATTGTGAGTCCACCGTGTTGGCGTGTAATGCTGTTTTGCAAAGTGATTTGTTTGCAGACCTTGATGAGACGCTCAAAAATACTATGCAATATAGGATTGACAATCCCAACGACACTTTGTCGCAACTTGCTCAAATCATAGGTGTAAGCAAAAGTTGTGTCAAGCACAGGTTGCAAAGAATCATAAATTTGGCAAAAACAAAATCATAAGTCAAATTTTGTGCCGTATCTCATAAAAGCATTGTGCATTGCAAAAACTATGCTTATGATGGGTGGGAAAAAGTTTGCAAATAGAATTCTTTTGGGTCTTTGTATGTTGTTTGTTTGCATAGGCTTTTTTGTGGTGCAGTTGCCATTGGAGCAAATCTATGATTTGCCAAGTTGTGCGAGCGTCTCCTATGGTGATTTGGAGACACTAAAATACAAAAATATCTCTATTGATTTGGAGGGCGTGACAGACACGCAAAATACTTTGTCGGATGCACCTATCAACGCAACGATGACGCTCAAAGCCTTTGGGATTTTTCCTATCAAGAGAATCAAAACCAAAGTGTACAAAAAACGCATTGTTTTTGCGGGAGGGTATCCGCTGGGGATGGTGATGGGGAGCAATGGAGTTTTGGTCATTGGTGGGGGGCAAGTAGCCAGTGAGCAAGGCGACTTGGACGGCATAGAACTCAAAAAGGGTGATATCATAAAAAAAATCAACGGAGAAACCGTTTTGCATATCAGTGATATTGCCAAGATACTCAAACAAAATGGCGACAAAAAAATGCTTTTGACCATTGTGCGAGAGGGGCAGAGTATGGATGTGACTGCGAATCCCTTGTTTGATACTGTGGCACAAGAGTATAAATTGGGTGTATGGGTCAAAGACAAGATTGCAGGGTTGGGCACGGTGAGTTATGTCAAGCCAACGGGGCGTTATGGAGCCCTTGGACACTCTATCATTGATAGTGACACCAATATGATTTTTCCTTGTTTTGTGGGCAAGGCGTATGATGCAAAAATCGTGGGATGTGAAAAAGGTTTGGTTGGCAAACCAGGTGCCTTGAAAGGCGTTTTTAATGGGGTGGACAAACCCATTGGCACGGTGGAAAAAAACAACAAGTTTGGCGTGTTTGGCTCGTTTGACAAATGTGACCGCAATCCTACCGTGATGGATGTGGCGTCAAGACTTTCCGTAAAGCCTGGCAAAGCAAGTATTTTGTCCACCGTGGATGACCAAATGAAAGAGTACCAAGTGCAGATTGTCAAGGCGAGCAAGCAAAAGCAACAAGATGACAAAGGTATGGTGGTCAAAATCACGGACAAAGAGTTGCTAGAAAAAACGGGCGGAATTTTGCAAGGAATGTCTGGGAGTCCTATTTTGCAAGATGGAAAAATTGTGGGTGCCTTGACGCATGTATTTGTCAATGACCCGACCAAAGGGTATGGTATGTACTTGGATTTTATGCTTGACAACTAAAAGCAACTTGCACAAAAGACTTGTTTGTCTAGGCGAGCAGGTCTTTTGCAATGGCTTTTGGGAGTTTGACAATGAGAACAAAAGTGCTTGCAACAAGTATTGAAACCCTGCGGACTGTCAAAGAAAAAGAAATCGTTCAAAAAAATATTTGCTAAATTGCAAAAATTGCTTGACACGCAAACGGTTATTTGCTATAATATTTATACTATCTATTTGCACTTGTGTGATTTGTGCAGTTTTTTGTGGAGATGGATAGACCATATGGACAGTTTCCCGAGTGGCCAAAGGGAGCAGACTGTAAATCTGCCGTCTCCGACTTCGGTGGTTCGAATCCACCACTGTCCACCAAATCAATCAAAAGCGTGCAAAGTTTTTTAAAAGACAACCATACTTTGCTTGACAAATGCAAGCGTTTGTGGTACAATGTATGTATTGATTGTGGATTGCCGTTGTTTTGTCAATGGTAGAATATGCGGAAGTGGCTCAGTGGTAGAGCGTCACCTTGCCAAGGTGAATGTCGCGAGTTCGACCCTCGTCTTCCGCTCCAATCAAAAGCCGTGATGTTTTCACGGCTTTTTTTTTGTTGTGATAAGCCCATCTTTGGAGAATCAAAAATATCTATGCCAAACAAAGTTTTGTTGACGGACCTATACCAACTCACAATGATGCAAGGATACTACCTCCATCAAAAAAACCCACGGGGTGTTTTTGACTTGTTTTACAGGAAACGAGAGGGTATCAATTATGGCGTATTCGCTGGGCTTGCTAGCGTGATTGAGTATGTCAAAAATTTGCGTTTTGATAGGCAAGACATTGCCTATCTCAAAAGCACGGGGCTTTTTGAAAAAAAGTTCTTGGATTATTTGCAATCGTTTAGGTTTAGTGGTAGCATCAAAAGCGTGCGTGAGGGGGAGATTGTTTTTGCGGATGAGCCGCTTCTTGTGGTGGATGCCCCTATGATAGAGGCACAATTGATTGAGACCGCACTCCTCAATATGATAGGGTATCAAACGCTGGTGGCGAGCAAGGCGTCTCGTATCAAAGGGCAAGCGGGCAAAGTGAGTACGGTCATAGAGTTTGGTGTGCGGAGAGCCCACGGATATGAGTCCGCTGTCTTGGGTGCCAGAGCCGCTATGATTGGTGGGTGTGATGGTACGAGCAATGTATTGTGTGGCAAGCAGTTTGGGGCGCCTGTTTATGGTACGCACGCACATAGTTGGGTGATGTCTTTTGAGACCGAATTGGAAGCGTTTGAAACTTATGCCAACTTGTACCCAGAGGGATGTATGTTGTTGGTGGATACTTATGATACCCTCAAATCAGGCGTGCCCAATGCAATCAAGGTTTTTGACCAACTCAAAAAAAAGAAAAAAACGCCCTTGGGCATACGGCTTGATAGTGGGGATTTGGCGTATCTCTCCAAACAAGCCAGAAAAATGTTGGATAATGCCGGACACCAAGATGTCAAAATATTTGTCAGTGGAGATGTAGATGAATATGTCATAGAAACGCTCCGAGCACAAAATTCCAAGATTGACAGTTGGGGTGTGGGTGGGAAACTTATTACCGGTGGACAAAATCCGCTTCTAGGTTGTGTGTACAAATTGGTGTCCATAGAGGACACACTGGGTGCAAGACAGATCCCCAAAATGAAGTATAGTGACAACGATGCCAAAACAACCAATCCAGGTCAAAAAACGGTGCACCGTATCTATGACAAAGATGGGATGGCGGTTGCAGATTTGGTTGCACTCAGTGGTGAGTCTGTTGGTGAGGGTGAAAAAATCACTTTGACGCACCCTGTGGATAGATGGAAGCACACAACGCTTTGTGAGTATAGCACAAGAGAACTTTTGCACGATATTTTTGTGAAGGGCACGCTTGTGTACAAGGAGCCTGTTTTGAAAGATATTGCGGCATATGCCCAAGGGGAATTGTCCAAATTTTGGGATGAATACAAAAGAGTGGTGGCACCCCATATTTATAAAGTCAATTTGAGTGACCAACTCTATGACCTCAAACAGTCTATGCTGCAAAGCAAAAATGAAAAATATTGAGCAGGATGAGGATATGAAAATTTTGGGTATTGACCCAGGTCTTGCAACCGTTGGGTACGGTGTCATAGAAAAAACTCCACACAAACTTGTTTGCGTAGAGTATGGAGTCATTTTGACACCCAAGGACGAAAGCACACCTGTACGGTTGGCTATGATAGAAGAACAAATGGTGGCACTCATTGACAAGCACAAGCCCAAGGAAGTGGCGATAGAGGAACTTTTTTTCAACACCAATATTACGACAGGTATCAGAGTGGCGGAGGCACGAGGCGTATTGTTGTTGGCAGCCATCAAAGAGTGTGGCAGGTTGTTTGAGTACACTCCCTTGCAAGTCAAGATGGCACTCACGGGCAACGGCAGGGCAGACAAACAACAAATGCAGTTTATGGTGCGTGCATTGTTGGGGCTTGACCAAGTGCCCAAGCCTGACGACGCCGCAGATGCGTTGGCGGTTGCTATCACGCACGCACATATGACCAAGGACAGTCAGAGAGAAGCCAAGTAAGGTGTGTCAAAATGTGAACAACTTGCTACCAAAATGTGACCAATTTTGAATTTTGACAAACAATCAAAACACACAAATTGGTTGACAAAATTTGTAAAGTTTGCTACACTATGGGGGTGCACAATTGTTTGATTGGTTTTTTTTTGGCTTTGTCAAGCACTTGTAATATTGCACAGCAAAACACACAAAATAAAAGAGATTGGTTTTTTTGAAAATTGGGTATCCACAAGTGGGTATCTACAAAAAAAAAGAGGATTTCAAAATGAAGAAAATGACAAAAGTCATCGTGATAGCCTTGGCAATGGCATTGGGTACGGTCGCCTTGGTTGGCTGTGGAGCAAAGTATGGAGATGACAAGCCCATCAAAATTGTGACCAGAGAGCAAGGTAGCGGTACAAAAGATGGTTTTATGGAGTATGCGACGGGTGACAAGGCAACCATCTTGCCAAAAGGTGCGATTACCGCACGCAGTACGGCTGAGGTGCTGAGCAATGTCAAGACCAATCCACAAGCCATAGGATATGATTCGTTTGGATATATTACCAAGGATGTCAAGATGCTCACTTTGGAAGGTGTATCCGTGCAAGATGATGCCTATCCCTTGGCAAGATTTTTGACGGTTATTTACAAAAGCAACAAAATTGTTGGCAATCACGCTGCCGAAAAGTTTTTGGAGTATATTGGGTCTAGTGATGTCACGGACAAAATCAATGAGGGGTATCAAGCAAATCACGGAGATTTGCAACACGACATACCCTATCAAAAAGAGGACGGCTTGGGTGGCAAAGTGGTCGTGGAGGGTTCTACCTCGTTGAGCCCGTTGATGGAGTCCTTGGCTGAGATGTACAAGTCGGTCCAAAAAGGCGTAGAGGTCACCGTGATATCTAGCGGTTCCGGTCCTGGTAGAGATGCCATCCGAGACGGGAAAGCGGATTTGGGAATGGTGAGTGCGGAACTTAGTCAAAGTCAAATTGATGATATTGCCAAAGGGGATGACCCATCCGTGGTGGTATCGGCACACATTGCCTATGACAAGATTGCGGTGATAGTCAATAAACTCAATACGCACGATAATATTACACAACTTCAACTCAACAAAATATACAATAGCAATGAGACTGGATACAAAAATTGGGCGGAAATGTACGCTTGATGGACCGGTGGTTGACACAAATGCAAACAAGCCAGGCTTGGTTTGCAAAAGGGTTGTATGAGTACGATGAGAGTGGGCGAGACCGGACTTGCCTTGCGTGATACCAAAAGACAAAATATGCAAAAAATGACGGGTGCTACCATCAAGTGGACGCTTTTTGTGGCAACCATTTTTTCTTTGTTTGCCTTGTTGATGATTGTTTTGTTCTTGTTGTATCGTGGTATCCCTGCGATGGCAGATATTGGTTTTTTCAAATTTTTGTTTGGCACGACTTGGGACAGTCCGAGCAGTCAATACGGCATTTTGCCCGCCTTGCTAGGCTCTTTGTATGTCACGGCATTGGCAACAGTCATGGGCGTGGCGATTGGTGTGTTTAGTGCCATTTTTTTGCACAGATTTTGCAAAAAGAGATTCGTAGGTCCCATTGTGCAAGCCATCAACATTTTGGCGGGCATACCATCGGTTGTCTTTGGTATTTTTGGTTTGCTGGTTGTGGTGCCGTTTATACAAAACAATTTGTCACCCGATGTGGAGGGACACGGTATTCTTGCCGCAAGCATCATTTTATCCATTATGATTGCCCCTACGGTTATTAGTATCAGTCTCAATGCCCTCAAATCCATCCCCAAAGAATTGTTTGAGGGGGCTCTTGCCTTGGGTGCTAGTATCCCGCAAGCCGAGTTTTGTGTCGTTGTTCCTGCCGCCAAAGGTGGGATTTTGGCGGCCAGTGTCTTGTCTATTGGTCGTGCCATTGGTGAGACAATGGCGGTGATGATGGTCATTGGTGGAGACCACGAAATTCCCAAGGGGCTCATGCAAAGTATCAATACAATGACTGCGTTGATAGCGGGCGAGGCCAGAGAGGCGGGCGGATTGTGGTTGGAGGCGTTGATTGCCACAGGTATCCTGTTGTTTGTTTTTTCTTTGGTCATCAATTTTGTGTTTATGCGGATTAGGGCAAAAGTTGATTATCGTTTTTCTATGCGTTCCAAAAAGAAAAATCGCTCTCCTATGGAGACCCTTGCCAAAAGTCTCAGTGTGACCGTGTTGGGCGTTGGCAAAGCGATGGACAGTGACCACGCAAAGCCCTCCGTAGATTTGTCCAAACTATTTTTTGTGGACCACGAAACCAAAAAATCCAACAGAAAAAAAATAAAGTTTGATGTGCTCAAAGTGTTGAGTTGCGTGGGTGCGGGGATTACGCTTGTTTTCTTGGCAAGTATTTTGGTGTTTATTGCCAAACAAGGTGTATCAAGTCTCAGTTGGCACTTTTTGTTTGGAGAGTACAGTGTAGACAATCCCTCCATCAAGCCAGCGTTGCTTGGGTCTGCCTATTTGATTTTGATTAGTCTCTTGATTGCTGTGCCGATTGGCATTGCTGCTGCGGTTTATATGTCGGAGTATATGTCAAGACGCTCCAAGTTTATCAAATATTTGCGGATGAGCGTGGAGACATTGGCATCCATTCCTAGTATTGTATATGGACTGTTTGGATACATCTTGTTTGGGTCCATTTTTGGATGGGGTTACTCATTTTTGGGTGCAGGGATTACGCTGGCGATTATGGTATTGCCGGGTATCATTCGTACCACGGAGGAGGGGCTCTTATCTGTACACAATATGTATAGAGAAGGTTCCTTTGCTTTGGGGGCATCCAAAGCACGAACCACTTTTAGGGTGGTTGTCCCGCAAGCGGCCAGTGGTATTTTGACTTCGGTCATTTTGGCGATTGGTCGTGTGGTATCGGAGAGTGCGGTGCTGCTTTTGACCTTGGGGCTTGTGCCTGGTGCATTGCCAGACACAATGGGGCCTGGGACTTCTATGGCACTAGATATTTTTTATTTTGCTACACAAAACAAAGAAGGGCAAGCAGCGGCGGCTGCCACTGTGTTGATATTGTTTGTGGTTGTCATCAATCTTGGTGCCACACAACTTGCAAAATTGTTGTCACGCAAAACCAAGTAGGAAGGTTTGAGGACAAGGGGTTATATAGAAAAATTTATGGAAGAAAACAAGTGTATCACAATCAAAAATCTTAATTTGTATTATGGGGACAATCACGCTCTCAAAAATATAAATATGGACATTTTCAAAAACAAGATTACCGCTTTTATTGGACCATCGGGTTGCGGAAAGTCCACTCTTTTGCGTTGTCTCAATAGGATGAACGACTTGATTGAAACTTGTCGCATTGAGGGGAATATTGAAGTAGAAGGTTTTGCAAGCCAGATTTATGACAAGTCCATAGATGTCAATGCTTTGCGAAAAAGTGTTGGGATGGTGTTTCAAAAACCCAATGTTTTCCCGATGAGTATTTTTGACAATATTGCTTTTGGACCTCGCACACACGGAATCAAAAAAAAGCCAGAGTTGCAAGCCATTGTGGAGGACAGTTTGACCAAAGCCGGTATATGGAATGAGGTCAAAGACAATCTCAAAAAATCAGCGCTTGCCTTGTCGGGTGGACAGCAGCAACGGATTTGTATTGCAAGAGCCTTGGCGGTGCAACCAGAGATTTTGCTGATGGATGAGCCCACGAGTGCATTGGACCCCATTTCTACGGGCATCATTGAGGATTTGTGCGACCAGTTGAAAAAGAATTATAGTATTGTGATAGTCACGCACAATATGCAACAAGCCTTGCGTATTGCTGATAGGACGGCTTTCTTTTTGTTGGGAGAAATGATTGAGGAGAGCAAAACGGTAGATTTGTTCAATAGACCTCAAACGGAACAATGCGAAAGATATATTACAGGCAAATTTGGTTGAGAGAAAATTATCAAGCAAAAGTATCAAAAAGGTGAGTTATGCTAAGAAGTAAGTTTCAACAAGAATTGGAATCGCTCAACAAAGAGTTGGTGGATATGTGTGCGGTGGTAGAAAAAGCCATCAATGACAGCGTCAAGGCACTCATTACACAAGACAAGTCTCTTTGCAATGAGGTCATTGTCTCCGACAAGCAAATCAATAGATTGACAGCCAAGGTAGAGAGCAAGGCTCACAGGATATTGCTCACACAACAGCCCGTTGCAAGTGATTTGCGTACCATATCTACGGCTATGAAAATTGTCAATGACCTTGAACGCATAGGCGACCAAGCAAGTGATATCAGCGGTATTGTGATTCATCTGTGCGAGGAAGAGTACCAGGAGACGCTCAAAATTTTGCCAAAGATGGGTGACCTTGCGATTCAGATGGTGCACGAGTGCGTGGAGAGTTTTGTAGAGGGCAACCTAGAAACAGCCCAAAAGGTCATTCAAACGGATGATGAGATGGACAAACTTTTTGCAGCTTTGCGTGATGAATCCATTGATTTTATCAAAACAAAAAAAGACTATGCCAATCAAGGCATTTATTTTATGATGATTGGCAAGTATTTTGAAAAAATTGGTGACCACGCCGAGAATATTGCCCAATGGGTCATCTTTGAAAAAAGTGGAGAATTCAAAAACCAAAGACTTTTTTAGTGATTGATAAATTTTTTTGTGGGTATCAAGTTTTACAAAAATACAAAATAGGAAGAAAAAAATGGACAAAGGTTATATTAGTTTTATAGAGAGTTTGGGCGGATTGGATGGACCGGGTTTGCGTACTGTGTTTTTTTTGCAAGGTTGTCCGGCTAGGTGTTTGTATTGCCACAACCCAGAAACGCAAAGTTTGCAAGGAGGAGATTTGTACACGGTGCAAGATGTCCTTTTGCTTGTAGAAAAGTACAGGGCGTATTATGGCACCAACGGTGGGGTTACTTTTAGCGGCGGAGAGCCACTGGTGCAAAGAGATTTTTTGCTCTCGTGCCTCAAAGCATTGCGTGAGCAAAAGGTGCACACCACATTGGACACATCAGGCACAATGTTTGATGCAGAGATTTTTGACAATGTGGATTTGGTGATGCTAGATATCAAGCATACTGACCCAAACAAATACAAGTCCATTGTGGATTGTGATATCTCTATGGATACTACGCACCGGTGCATTGAGTATTTTGAACAAAAGGGAATCAAATTTTGGGTACGCCAAGTCATTGTACCAGAGTATAATGATGACCAAGCCAATATACAAGCCCTCAAAAAATTGGGCAAATGTGCCCTCAAAATTGAACTTTTGCCCTATCACGCTTTGGGCAAAAACAAGTATGAAAAAATTGGGAAACCGTACCCAGACTATTTGCAAGAGCCCACGCCCGAACTGATGGCTAGGCTCAATGCGTGGCTCAAAGAGTAGATGGTTGCAAGATTGCATTTTCAAAAAGACTGGACAAGGGGTCCGGTCTTTTTTGAGTTGTCTATGGGCGGATCGGCATTTTTGCTGACATTGTTGATGACTTTGTAGAGTTATGGGC
>WQZE01000009.1 GCA_009780875.1 Bacillota bacterium
CATACGGTCAAGTTCGTCCCACGAAAAAACAAACCTTACCTTTTTTCCTTTTTTTTGCAATGATTTGGCAACAAACAAAGCGGTCGCCACATCCCTAAAATTTCCAATATGAATGGAACCCGAAGGACTAATCCCCGCTGCCACCACAAACTCTTTTTTGTTGGGTTTGTTTTTGATGAGTTGTTCTGCCAATTTTTCTGCCCAATGCATATCGTTCCCCAAAGACACTATTTGTTGTGCATCTTTTTGTTATATAATAGTATAGATAGATCCAAAATTCTGATACCTTGTCATCCCGTTGCAAATTTACAAAGTGATGGTGTTTTTGCGTGCCCATAGATTATGCCACAAATTTGACGGTCTCAATCACAATGGGTTGCACAGGTACATCATCGTGGTACCCAACCGTAGTGGTGGGCACTTTGCTAATCGCCACCGCAATATCAATACTCTCTTGGTCACTCAACTTGCCAAAGCCTGCATACTGACCATCCAAACTGACACAATCAGCCACACACAAAAAGAACTGACTGGTACCACTGTCCATCACATTGGTGCGCGCCATACTCAATACACCCGGTGTATGTTTGAGTTGGTTTGGTACACCGTTGAATTTGAACTCCCCTTTGACCGTTTGGTTCCAATGTTTCTCTCTGAGTTTTTGAGTAGCACTTTTGGCGGTGGCATCAAAAATCATCCCACCCCCTTGTATCATAAACCCAGGGATAACTCTATGAAAACAAAGCCCGTCAAAAAACTTGGCCGCCACCAGTTTTTCAAAATTGGCACAACTCAAAGGTGCGTGCTCAGCCAAGAGTTCCCCTCTCATCACTCTCTTGTCCGTCAATATAATTTCAAATTTTTTGTTTGCCATATGATTTCCTTTATTTATCATCGTGTTGCATTGTGAACAAAAAACATTTTTTATTTTTTATCACAACACACCTTGCTCATTATTTTTCCTATTATTATAACATACATTGAACCAATTGTCAACACTTTTGTCAAATCCCTTATTTTTGGTTTGATTGTGTACAACTGCATAAATACTTGTGGATATTTGTGAATATTGTGGATAACTTGCCAAAAATACACCCCAAATATTTCAAAAACAGATGTTTTTCTCTCAAAAAAACATCTTATCCACCAAAAGAAACCTTTTGTGGACAAGTAGGTCTCACTTATCCACATTCTCATTAATTCAAAAACACCTTAACAAACACCACATCTAGTGTTTTTTTCACAATACACCACTAGATATAATAAAAACGCAAAGTTATCCACATATCCACACACCCTATTATCATTATCTCTAATAGAAAGATAATATTTATATCCACAGGTGTGTATTTTGATTTGCTTTGTTGGGCAAGAAAGTACATTCAAAAGTCTTGATAGGATGGTTGTCAAAAGTGTTTTGTTACAATAACATTATTTTTATTGAAATTTTTCAACGAGTTCAACAAATCTATCCAAATCATCACTACTAAAATAATCTATGGAAATGCGACCTTTTCGCTCATTGCCCGTCAAGGTGACTTTGGTACCAAAGATACGCTTCATCTTGTTGATCAAATCCACCAATTCAATACTTGGTTGCTCTGTTTGTTTGGGTTGTGGTTTGGGTGGAGGGTTGAGATAATTTTTTACAAGCACTTCAAAATCTCTGACAGATAAATTATCTTTCACACATTTTTGTGCCAATTCAATTTGTGCGGCAACATCTGTGATGGGAACAATGCAGCGTGCGTGACCACTCGTCATTTGTTCACTCCGAATCATTTCAATGACCGTGGGCGACAATTTGAGCAACCGCAAAGTATTGGCAACACTTGGACGGCTTTTGCCTATGCGGTCTGCCACTTCTTCTTGTGTATAATGATATTCTTCCATCAGCAACTGGATAGCATTGGCGGTTTCAATTGCATTCAAATTTTCTCTTTGCAAATTATCCACCAAACCAATCTCTTGAATTTGTTTTTGTGTGTATTTTTTGACAATACAAGGAATTTTTGTGAGTCCTGCTCTTTGGCTTGCTCTAAAACGCCTTTCGCCTGCCACAATCATAAACCTTGTGTCTTTTTTAACAACCACCAAAGGAGTGATGACGCCGTGCGTGCGGATACTATTGGTGAGTTCCAAAAGGGCATCATCATCAAAAGATTTTCTTGGCTGATTTGGGTCGGCAAAAATCATTTGAATAGGGATTTCCATCACACCATCCTGAATTGTGTATTCATCAAATTTCTTTTGCGTTTCTTCCATAGGTTGACCCAAAGGTGCCAAGATGGTTTTTTTTGCAATAATTTTTGGAGGTGTGGTTTTATTATTAACAGAAACATTTACATCCACTTCACCAAGCAATGATCCAACAGAATGTTTTTTTAGTACCGCTTCCAAATCTTTGGGGACTTCATACAAATCACTTTCTTTTTCTGAATCATTCACACCCATCGTATTATCACCAAACAAAGCATCCAATCCTCTACCCAATCCTCTTTTTACAGCCATTTGATTCTCCTCTATGTTTCACGGGAAACATTTATTATTTTTGACAAAATGTTTCACGGGAAACATTTTATTTATTATATACGATAATCCGTAAAAAAGCAAGCGTTTTTGTGCAATGTTTCACGGGAAACATTTTATTTGTGGATAACTGGATGATTTTTGGTGTATAAGTCTCCAAAATGTGTATAACTTTAAAAAACCCAAATAAAAACCTTGTAACTCAAAAATTTTATAGAAACAAAAAAATATTCAATGTTTCCTGTGAAACGGTTGGTGTTTTGGGAGATGGTGTGTTATAATAAATAAAATGTTTCCCGTGAAACAATGGAGTAGTTACGAGAGTTTGAAATTTACAAACTGTGCAATAAAAAAATTAAAACAAAGATAAAATTATCTTTGCAAACTTAATCTATTCTCCCACGGCTCCCCGTTGCTGTTTGCACGCTGAATATATTGCAACAACCACCAAGGTGTATGCAATGTTTCACGGGAAACATTTTGTTTGTGGATAACTACACACATTTTGGTGTATAACTACAAAAAATGTGTATAACTTTGAGAAAGGAGAAAAAATGAATCAATATTTACTTTTGTTGAGAGGTGTCAATGTGGGTGGGAAAAATAAAATCAGTATGGAAGTATTGAAACAAGTTTTGCAACAAAACGGTTTTACATCTGTCCGCTCTTATATCAACAGTGGGAACTTGCTTTGTGAAAGTGCACACAATCAACAAACCGTTCGGGAATTGTGTGAAAAACTAATTTTGGAATCGTTTGCAAAAAGGATATCGGTTTGTGTTTTGGAGCGACAAGAATTTTGTGATGCGGTGGATAGCAAGCCTTTGTGGTGGGGTTGTGATGATATCACTCCACAAGGTACCACACGGCAAGATACCCCTAGTCCTCGCAAACACAATGCGGTGTTTTGTTTGGAGGGCACAGCCCAAGAGTTTTTGGCAAGTGTGACCTGCTTGCAAGAGGGTGAGCAGATAGAAGCAGAGCAACAAATTTTGTTTTGGAGTGTGGATGCACAATTTTTTGATAACAGTGCACTCAAACAACAATTGGACAAAAAAAGGGTGAGTCAATGTGTGACCGTGAGAAATTATAAAACGACACTCCAACTGCGTGCCCTGATGGCGCAAAAATAAATATCCCCAAAAAACAAGGTGTACAAAAATAGTCAATACAATATTTGGACAAATGGATTTCAAAAATTACAAAAACATTATTTAGAAAACAAAATTTCAGAAAGTAGCCAAAAAGAATAGACAATTTTGCCAAAATATGGTATAATTATTTCCAAGTCAAAAAACACACTCTCTGTGCTTTGTGCCAAGGGTGGTATTTGTATTTTGTACTAGCATTGATTTTGGGTCGTAATCCAACAACATTACGGTCAAAAAGGGGTTTCCAACTATGGGACTGATTTCTTATCTAATGGGCAGTGACAATCGGCGACATCTCAAAAAAATTGAAGATATCGCTCTGCGTATTAGGACTTGTCTGAGAGTTACAAAAAATTGAGTGATGCCGAACTACAAAACAAAACGGTAGAATTCAAAGAGAAAATTAAAAACGGCACATCCTTGGATGATATCTTGCCGGAGGCTTTTGCAACGGTTAGAGAGGCAGCGGGCAGAGTTTTGGGAATCCGTCACTACAAAGTGCAATTGTATGGTGGTATCACAATGCACCAAGGTCGGATTGCAGAGATGGGTACAGGTGAGGGAAAAACACTTGCCATCACCAGTCCCGCCTACCTTAATGCTTTGACAGGAGAAGGTGTGCATGTCGTGACCGTCAATGACTACTTGGTGCAAAGAGATGCCGAGTGGATGGGTAAGGTTTACAAATTTTTGGGACTGACCGTAGGTGTGGCCGTCTCTGGAATGAAACCCGATGAAAAACGCAAGGCGTATCAATGTGATATCACCTATGCCACCAACAACGAGTTGGGGTTTGATTATTTGCGTGACAATATGTGCATCTACAAAGAAGAAAAGGTGCAACGAAAACTCAAATACGCCATCATAGATGAGGTGGACAGTATTTTGATTGATGAGGCTCGGACGCCTTTGATTATCAGCGGTGCGGGTGGCAAGTCTAGCAGTCTCTATGAAAAAGCAAATTTGTTTGTGCGGTCACTCAAAAAGGGTGTCAAGGTCAAAGATGACAACAACAAGTTTATTGAGAGCGACGGCGACTTTGAGATTGACGAAAAAAAGAAAGCCATCAACTTGGCGCAAGCCGGTATAGAAAAGGCGGAGAAATATTTCTCCATTGACAATTTGTCTGATGTAGAACATACAGAACTCAATCACTATATCAACAATGCTTTGCGTGCCAACTATGTGATGAAAAGAGATACCGATTATGTGGTGGCAGATGGCGAGGTGTTGATTGTAGATGAGTTTACCGGTCGTGTGATGGTGGGTCGTAGATACAGTGAGGGGCTCCACCAAGCGATTGAAGCTAAAGAAAAAGTGCGTATCCAAGCAGAAAATAAAACCTTGGCTACCATCACTTTCCAAAACTATTTTAGACTTTATGCCAAACTATCCGGAATGACGGGTACCGCCAAAACGGAAGAAAACGAGTTTAGAGGCACCTACAAGTTGGATGTCGTGGTCATTCCTCCCAACAAAGTCAAACAAAGAAAAGATGAAAACGATGTGGTGTACACCACGCACGATGGCAAACTCAACGCCATTGCAGACGATATCGCAAAGACGCACGAGAAAGGACAACCTGTTCTTGTGGGTACAACGACCGTTGAAAAGAGTGAGGAGATTGCAGCACTCCTCAAAAAGCGAAAAATACCTCACAATGTCCTCAACGCCAAAAATCACGCCAAAGAGGCTGAGATTGTGGCACAGGCGGGTAGATATGGTACGGTTACCATTGCCACCAATATGGCGGGTCGTGGTACCGATATTTTGCTTGGGGGTAATGCTGAATTTATGGCGGTGCAACTCCTCCGCAAGGATGAAAATCTCACGGATGAGTTGATTGCACAAGCATCCTCCAAATTGCACAGCGATGACCCCGTGGTCAACGAGGTCAGAGAACGCTTTGAAAGATATACCAAAGAGGTGGAACCGGAAATTGCTGCCGAAAAACAAAAAGTCATTGAAGCGGGCGGTTTGCGTATCATTGGTACAGAACGCCACGAGAGTCGCCGTATTGACAACCAGTTGAGAGGTCGTGCGGGCAGACAAGGTGATGTGGGGAGCAGTATCTTTTATTTGTCTATGGAAGATGATTTGCTCCGTTTGTTTGCAGGCGAGAGAATGCAAAAAATGGCTGCCTTTTTTGGAGTGGATGCCAACACGCCGCTTGTGATGGGAATGTTGACAAAACAAATCTCCAACGCACAAAAAAATATTGAGGGCAGGAATTATAGTATCCGCAAGCATGTCTTGGAATACGATAATGTAATGAACAAACAACGCCAAGAGATTTATAGAGAGCGGGGCGAGGTGTTGGAGGGTATCTCTGTCACTATGCAAATCCAAAAAATGGTGACCGACCAAGTGGGTATCATTGTGGATGCACACACCAATATCAAAACGGACTATGATGGGTGGGATTTGCCCAGCCTCAATAGAGACATCTACCGCAAACTGTTGCCAACCGCACCAGAGTTTGTGACCGAGGACAGAGCCAAGAATTGGACCATAGAAGAAATCAAGGACCAATTGGGCGAGGCAATCAAACAATTCTACACCCAAAAAGTCGCCTCAGCCAAAGAACAAGGCGTGGACTTTGAAGAGGTGGAGAGAGTGGTGTTGCTCAAAGTGGTGGACCGCTACTGGATGGCTCATATTGATGATATGGATGTTTTGCGAAAAGGCATTGGACTCAAAGCCTATGGGCAAAGCGACCCTGTCAAAGAGTACACCAAAGAAGGTTTTGAGATGTACGGTCATATGTTGACCAGCATCCAAGAAGAAGTCGTAGCCATCTTGATGCGTACCGAAGTTGACCAAACACCCAAAAGAGAGCAAACCAACAAAGTCAACTTGGTGCTCAACCTGGGGAGCGAAGAACAAAAGAAACCACAACCACAAACCGTGGAGACCGCAAAACAAATTGGCAGAAACGAGCCTTGTACTTGTGGTTCTGGCAAAAAGTACAAAGATTGTTGCGGCAAATAAAAGCAAGCAGTTTTCAAACAGGGGTTCGGGCTCAGGTCGCTTGTCTTGGTGGATAGCATCCATTTAGGACAAAGGCTTTGGACAAGTGAGAGACGCCACAAAAAAACAATGTACAAATTGAATGCACATACGCATACCAACTTCTCCCACGATGGGAGGAGTACGGTGCAAGAGTATTTGGAGATGGCACAAGCCAATGGAATGTCATACCTTGCTTTTACAGACCATTTTGACACCGAGTGGGGCACGAATGAGCAGACTTTTGCACATTATGCCCGTATGTGCCAAGAGATAGCGTCCAAGCGTCTTTTGTACCCGGATATCCAAGTTGCTTGTGGGCTGGAAATTGGTTTTTGGGATGAGCGAGTGGGCAAGGATGGATTGGTTGTGTCTGATGAATCAGAGTTGCAACTCATTCACAAAATCCAAAAAGAGACTTGTGTAGAGTATTGTATCAATAGTGTGCATACTACCAGTGTGCTTATGGGCACCGACCCCAAGACGGGTTTGCCCATGGACCGCCAAACAGGGTTTGAGAGACATTTGCAAATTGTATTGCAGAGTTTGGATGCACCCTATCACTACGACACGATTGGACACTTTGGGTTTTGCACTCGCAAAAAAAGGTTTGAAAACAATGCGTTGTTCTATGGCGACCATCAAACCACCATTGACAAAATCTTGGATGGCATCATTGCAAAGCAAAAAATCCTAGAAATCAATAGTGCGGTGGGACAGTCTGAGATGGAGTGCTTGCCCAGTGCGGAGATTCTCAAAATCTATAAAAAACGAGGCGGAGAGCACATTACTTTTGCAGCAGATGCACACGAGGCTAAGGCGCTTTTGCACAACTTTGACAAAGTGAGACAAATTGCCTTGGATGCCGGATTTGTATATTATACCATCAAAAAAGATGGACAACTAAAAATGGTCAAAATAGACTGAGGACAAAGAGTTGATTTTGCAAAAAAATCAAAGGCAATAAAAATGATTTTGTTCAACACACATACACATACAGAGTATTCGCCAGATGGGCGGAGTACGATAGAGGAACACATACAAAAGGCACGCTCGTTGGGCGTGTCTTATGTGGCATTTACCGACCATTTTGATTTTTTGCAAATGGGGTTGGATGTTTGTGACACAGACCATATTGCGGTGCAAATGGAGCATTACCGCAAAATGGTGGCGGATATGGCAGAGCACAAGGTGCGTTGCAAAAAAGAGGGAATCTTTTTGGAATGCGGTATTGAGATTGGTTGGGATGGTGCGGTGTATGAAAAATACGCAAGCCAGTTGCTGAGAGATGACAAGATTGATTATGTCATCAACAGTATCCACGATGTGGACGGGCAGAGTTGCTATCACCCCGAGTTTTTTGACGGTCGCACGCAACACAAAGGGTATGCATTGTACTTGGAGTGGGTGTACAAGTCACTCTTTGCGGAGTACCGATTTGATACTGTGGGACACATTGGGTATTGTTGCCGCAATGCACCCTTTGCAAAGAATCCGCTTGACTACCAAGCCCACAAAAGCATTTTGGACAAAATACTCACCAAAATTGCAAGAGATGGCAAAGTGATAGAACTCAATACAAGTGTCAACAGCGCCCAAACAGACACGCTTGCCAGTTTGGAGATACTCCAAGTTTTCAAAAAAATGGGTGGTGAAAACATTACTTTTGCGGCAGATGCTCACCACTGCAAGGACTTGGTGCGTGGATTTGAGATGGCCAAAATTGTGGCAAAACGGGCAGGTTTTGATTGGTACTCTATCAAAAAAGATGGCGTGTGGGAAAAAGTCAGCATTGACTAAATGAAAGCAAGCACGGAGAGACAACCATCGTGTATCAAAATGACGGCGATTGCAACCACTCTCAATGGACAAGCAGTGAGCCAAGGAGCCATAGGCTTTTCGGTGTTGAAAAAGCACCACAAAGAGACAAAAGAGCACCAAAGAAAACCCTGGACAAAACAAAAATATGAAATCAATCAAATTGCCCAAATTGGGTATGCGAATTTTGAAGACGGCCTTGGCGGTGCTTTTGACCATTGTGCTGAGTGATGTGGCATTGCAGTTGATGCTCAATGATAGAAAAACTTTTGACTCTTCCACGGCGGTCATTGTGGCTATTTTTGCTATGCAAGACACGACACGCAACACGGTCAAGTATGTGGTGGAGCGTATTAGCGGTACGCTGATTGGTACGGCGGTGGCTATCATTTTTATTGCTATTTTGTTGTCTGTGGGTCATATTGGTTGGGAATGGCAAAGAGTGCTCTTTTATACGCTGTGCACGGTGGGCGTGATTGCCGTGATTTATTTTTGTAAATGTATCAACAAATTGTCTATGAGTGCTTTGGCGGCTTTCATTTTGGTGGCGGTGGTCTACGAATATACGAGTACGACCAACGCAAGTGGGGCGGTGGATATGCGGCGTCCCTATATCTTGGCGGTGGCTAGGCTCACCGAGACCATTATTGGATTGATGGTCGCATTGGCGGTCAATCGTTTGATTGCACCACCCAAAACGCAGTCTTTCGGGAGTTATGCACAAAATGTGGATAACTTATACACCATTGTGGATAACTCAGCGGACTTGTTGTATGAGTCCAGCCCCAGTGTTTTGATGCTAGAAGAAGGAAAGAGACAGTTGACCGAGGGGTGCGGAGAAATGGTGGGTTGTTGTGAATCTTGTGTGCCGCCCGATGTGTTTGAAATTGGGGGAGCACCGCCACCCGTAGGGTGTGAGTCACAAGGCGTGCAAACGCCCGATGGAGTGGCGATTGTGTCGGATTGCGAGGTGTGCAAAAAAGAGCAAGACCACAAAACCCATCTCCTAGAAAAAGAGTTGAGAAACTTGCGAGATGTCTTTGTGGATGATGGCAAATGATGGGCAAGCAATCTATCTATCCTTTCACAAGGATACCATAAGGGATGTAAAAAAAAGCAAGGTAGCAAGGCGATTCGTTGCAAACAAAGGAGCAGGGATGGGTTGGCAATATTTGGTATTGATAGGGGTGCTTGTGCAAGCAATCTATGCGTTGTATGCACTCATCCAGTTGGCGTATCTCAAATTGAGCACGGGCAAATATATTGTGTTCAATTTGGTGATTGTGCTTGTGCCTTTGGTGGGTGCCAGCATCTTTTTGCTTGTGTACAAAAGTAGAATCAAACAACGCAAGCAAGCGTTTTTTGATGTGAGCCAATTTGCAAGAGTTTCCCCCCAAGAAATGGACAAGCAAGATGCGCAAGAAAAAGAGTCCCAAGAGCAAGGCGTCATCATAGCGTCGCCCTGCGAGATGGGACAAGGGGAGAGCGTGTTTGGAGCGGAGGACAAAAAAGATGGGGACAAAAAAGAGACCGTGACAAAGGAGCAAGAGGGTTCTTTGGGTACGCAAGAGACAGCGAGTAACGAGTATATGATTTGAGAGCGTAAGATTTGAAAAAGAAGCAATGATGGCAAGCGGGGGTGGAGTGCACGGATTCTGTGGAAAGCGTGGAACACGAAAGCGGAGTGCAGAGCAAGCAAGGTGGGGCTAGGTGAGAAAAACAAACAATGGGCATTGATGGAAGGTCTGAACTTTTTAGGAGTGCAAAGGGCGTGCAAAAGCGTATGGTAGCAACACTGAAAGGGAAGGTCTTGGTGAGGGGGCAGGTGGAGCGATATGAAGCAAATCAAAATGGGGGGACGACTTGTGCCCATCTTGGGGCAAGGTGGATGGGAGATTGGAGAGAATCCTGACAAGAGAGCCCAAGAGATAGCCGCCCTACGGTTTGGGATAGAGCACGGAATGACGCTATTGGACACCGCTGAGATGTACGGTCAGGGGCGGAGTGAGTTGCTGATGGGGGAGGTCATCAAGTGCTATGAGCGAGAGCGGTTATATGTGGTGTCCAAGGTGTTGCCTAGCAGTGTGCAAAAGGGAGATTTGATTCGTAGTTGTACGGACAGTTTGCGTAGGCTGGGTGTGGAGTACTTGGACTTGTATTTGCTGCATTGGCGTGGAGAGGTTGTGTTGGAGAGGTTTTTGGAGGGCGTGCAAGAACTCAAACACAAACAGTATATCAAGGATTTTGGGGTATCCAATTTTGATACAGAGGATATGCGACAGTTGTGTGCGTTGCAAAAGGGTGGCAATGCGTGTGTTTGCAATCAAGTATTGTACCACATAGGGAGTAGAGGGATTGAGTGGGAGTTGGAGCCGTATTGCAAAGAGGTGGGCAGTGTGACCATGGCGTATTGTCCGCTTGCCCTGGGAGGCAAACTGAGTCGGTGGGCTTGGGAGAGTGGGGTGTTGCAGGGCATTGCCAACAAACACGGCGTAGCTCTCAGTACGATTATGCTTGCGTTTGTCTTGCGTAACGGGGAGCGGATTGCCATCCCCAAAAGCACCAACCTTGACCATATCAAGCAAAACTTGCAAGCAACCCAAGTGGTTTTGGACGCTGATGATTTGCTTGTCATTGACAAGGTCTTTTGTCCCCCTAGTCGCAAAATGCCCCTTGACTTTGAATGAGTGTGGGGTGCAAAAAATGTTTCAGATAGGAGACAAAAACAAAGGGTTTGAAACAACCACACAAGAAAGGTAGATATGTTTTTGCCAATGACAAAAAAGGAACTGTGGCTTCAAAGGGACTATGGGCAAAGTGAGGCACCCGCTGAGGTGGTGGGGGTTGATTTTGTGGTGGTGAGCGGGGATGCCTATGTGGACCATCCTAGTTTTGGGAGTGCCTTGATTGGGCGACTGGTGCAGAGTTTGGGTTTTTGTGTGGGCGTGATTGCACAGCCCAAAAAGGATGCTGATTTTTGTGAGTTTGGGGCACCCAAGCACGGATTTTTGTTGGCTGGCGGAGTGGTGGACAGTATGGTCAACAACTACTATGTCAGCAAAAAAAAGAGGACAGAAGATGAATACAGTGAGGGTGGTGTGTACGGCAACAGACCGGATAGGTGTGTAGATGTGTACGCCAAAACACTCAAAAGATTGTACCCAGATTGCCCTATCATTGCGGGGGGATTGGAGGCGTCGCTCAGGCGTCTTGCCCACTATGACTATTGGGATGACTCCGTACGCAAGTCCATCTTGTGGACAAGTGGCGTGGATATTGTGGTGTATGGGATGGGGGAGAACCCTATGTTTGACTTGTTGGAATATGCAAAAAAAGGGGTGCATCTCGGCAAGGTGAGAGATGTCAAAGGTACGGCTTATTTGGCATCTTTGGATACCGTGCCCAAAAAAGTGGGTCAAAAGTTGCAAGAGGGTGGATGCAAGGACTTGGTGGTGTTGCCCTCTTGTGGTCAAGTGAGTGCCGATAAAAAAGCCTATTTTGAGGCTTTTGATTTGTCAATGCAAGGGATGGCTACCGCCGACAAGACGCTTGTGCAGTGGCAAGATGAGCGACAATTTGTGGTGGTCAATCCGCCAAGCAGTCCGCTCACACAAGCACAGATGGACAGCGTGTATGCCCTGCCTTTTGAACGCACGCAACACCCTAGATACAAAGAGAGAGTCCCCGCCCTCCAAGAGGTGGAGTTTAGCGTGACGGCACACCGTGGGTGTTTTGGCGACTGTGCCTTTTGTGCCATCACCTACCACCAAGGGCGGATTGTGCAAAGTAGGAGCGAGGACAATATCATCCAAGAGTGTGAGAGTCTTGTGGACAAGCCAGGTTTCAAAGGGTATATTCACGACATTGGTGGGCCTACCGCCAACTTTCACGAGCCTGCGTGCGACAAGCAAGCCAAGCACGGCGTTTGTGCAAACCGTGAGTGTGTGGGTGGTGATGGCAATTGCAACCAACTCAAAGTGGACCACACGGCGTACCTTAGTCTTTTGCGTAGGGCGAGGAGTATCAAGGGAGTCAAAAAAGTCTTTGTGCGGAGCGGGGTGCGGTTTGATTATATTATGAGTGATATGGACCAGGCTTTTTTGCAAGAGTTGGCAAAGCACCATATCAGCGGACAACTCAAAGTTGCCCCAGAACACGCAAGTGATAGTGTGCTCAAACATATGAACAAACCCCACTTTGCCACCTACCTTGCTTTTAAACAAGAATTTGAAAAAGCGACCAAGGCGTGCGGGATGGCCAAGCAATACCTCGTGCCGTATTTTATTTCTAGTCATCCTGGTTGCACGATTGCGGATGCCGTGACCTTGACGGAGTACCTCAAAGAAATCAACTATATGCCCTTGCAAGTGCAAGATTTTTACCCTACCCCCAGTACGCTTGCCACCACAATGTACTACACAGAGATGGACAAAAATCACAAACCTATCTTTGTTGCAAAAAAACCACACGACAAGGCGATGCAACGGGCACTGCTTCAATGGCGTCTCCCCAAAAACAAAGCCTTGATAGAAGAGGCGTATAAACTTGCGAAAGGTGTGGGGACTCACGGCAAAAATACAGCCACGCAAACAAACACTCAATCCAACACACCGTCAAACACACACCCAAGCACCCGCAAGCCAACCAAGACGGTCACACAAGCAAAATCTCCCAACAAAAGCACCCTTTTGGACAAAGCGTACGGACGCCCCAAAGCCCACAAAGGCAAAAAGGTGGTCAATCGTGTGCACGGCAAAAAACGACGCAAATAAAATATGTGCAATTTGTGGAAACACTGGTTGTCTAATTTTCAGCAATCCCAGCTTTGTAGAGAGGAGAGATATGGGCAACCCATAAGGCAAAAATAGTTGAATCCCAAGGGTCCCCAATGATAATGATTGCGTGTATGGGAAACGGTGGAGGTAGAAAATAAAATATTTAGAATAAGCAAAAATTTCACTTATTTTACTTGAATCCCAAGTGTCACCAATAATTGGGTGAATGGGAAACGGTGATGGTATAAAATAAAATATTTAGAAAAAGCAGAAATAACAAAAAACACTTGACAAGCATATACAAAAGTAGTATAATTGTGATATAGAAAACAAGTTACTTGATTACTTGTGTATGCAGTGTCTGTTTGTGTCTAGGTGTGTACATAAGTGAGATTGGATGAAAGTGATTGCGGTGCAACTCTATGGAGAGATTGTGTACGCCTTGTGGTGATAGGTGCTTGGGTGATGGAGTGTTCTTGTAAATTTGTGACTTCAAAAAAATAATTTTAGGAGAACAAATTGTATGAAAAGTGTAAAGAGTACGCAAGGTGTAGAGAGTGCCAAAAGCACTTGGCAAGGATGGCTGGCAAGAATGACAAAAAAGCGGTGGGTGGCAGTGGTGGCACTATTGCTTTGTTTTGTTTTTTGTATGAGTTTTGGGATAAGCAGTGTTTTGCAATCCAAAAAGTCTATGTTGGAGCCTGCACACCCTACGGCTATGCAGGCGAGAGAGCAAATGTATGGGGATGTGATTGCAAAGACTCGCAGTGTGGTGCAAGAATGGAAGGAGGAATCCGAGCAACAAGAGCCATCATTGATAGAGCAAGCGTTGATGCAAAAATAGGATGATGCGTATTTTGAAAATTATTTTGCATTTTTGCAATCCAACCCAGAACCTAGTCAGTTGTTGACATATTTGTTTAGCGGATTTGGAGAATACGAGTATTCATTGTTTGGCGATTTTCTTGGAATGATGGGATTGCAAGAGGGTGGTAGAGAGGGTTTGTTGCGTGACCATTTTGTAGGCACAGTAATTCCATACTCAATCGGCAAGAATGTGTGGTTGGAGATAGCAAAACAAGCGGGGTATACAGGGACAGAGGTTGAGGGTTTTGGGAACTATATATTGCAAACTTGGAAGTCTGGAAACTGGACACAGATAGCATTGATGGTGGGTGGATGTGCGACAGCCATCGCTACGCTAGGAGGGATTACGAGTGGGTTAATTTCGGCATTAGCAAAAATTCCAGTTGTGGGATGGATTGCCATTGGGGTTATTGCTGGCGTTTCAGCAATGATATTGTCTACCTATTTGGTGAGTGCCATTTTGGGCAAGAGTTTTAGGGTTGGGTTCAATATTAAGACAGGAATCTTTGGGATTCCTACGGGATTTGCATTTGTTTGTGAGACTTTGTGAGGATGTAGAATATGTTGGGAGTGTTGTATCAAGTTATCATCGGGTTGTGTGTGGGGTTGGCAATGGCTGTTGTGAGTTGGTGGGGGGCACGCACAATGTCTTTGTCAAAAAGCAAGTGGAATGCTGTCAAGAAACAAGGTGGCCAAATTGGGTCAGTATTTGCGGTTGTGCATTGGATTTTGACAATGCTCTGGGTAGGAAGTGCGGTGCTGTGTGTGGTCTTATGGATTGGAGCAATCAAGAGCGGGCGTGCTGAGGATGTCGTATGGTTGATAGGTGCCTTGTTTTTGATGGCGGTTGTGGTGAAGGGCTTGTGCTGGTGTACACAAAAAATAAAAAAATTGGTGGATAATACGGTATCTATGGAGATGTGGGATTTGTACAAGTATCAGGTCAAGCCGTATGAGGGGATGGATGCAGTAAAGGTCATAGAGGGGTTTGGAGAGCAAGTAAAGGCATTGTGGTCACAGATAGCGGAGGTGTTGAGCAACGAAGAGTGTGTGCGGTTGATGGTGATTTTGCAGTGGATGGGTGAAATTGAGCGTGAAAAGTTTTTGAAATTTGTGTTGTCAAGTGAAAAACCGAAGGATGCAAACGGTGCGGGTTGATGGAGAGAAACTTTGCAGACGACCCTACGGGGAGATTGTATTATAAGACGATAGCGTTGGATTGGTGAGGTTGTGTAAAAGAGTGCGGGGGACAAAAAGCCTCTTGCATTCTTTTGTTGTCTACAAGGGGCAGAAACGGTTGAATCCCAACCGTTTCCTGAGACTCAATCCGTCAGGGGAATATGTATAAAAACGGTTGAATCCCAACCGTTTCCTGAGACTCAATCCGTCAGGGG
>WQZE01000010.1 GCA_009780875.1 Bacillota bacterium
CAAAAAGGCTACCGAGAATGTCAACCAAAAAGGCAATACACCCACCGACTTTGTGGAGGGTGGTGTGCCCATAGGCTTGTTGAGTGATGGTCGTATGTCCAAAGACAGTGAGTGGGTCAAGGAGAGTATGCGTGTCAAGGCACCACATATTCATACCAAAATTGGTACGCTTTCTGGTGGCAATCAACAAAAAGTGGTCATCGGTAGGTGGTTGTTGACCAACCCAAAAATACTTTTGTTGGATGAGCCCACTCGGGGTATTGATGTGGGTGCAAAGTATGAGATATACGAACTCATCAACAAATTGGCGTCCGAGGGCAATGCGGTGATGGTGATATCTAGCGAGATGGAAGAACTTTTTGGTATCACAGACCGTATGCTTGTGATGTCCAATGGTAGACTTGCGGGCATTGTGGACACCAAAGGCAGCAACCAAGAAGAGGTTATGACTTTGTCTGCAAAGTATGTGTAGACCCAAAAACCCAAAGAAACAAGACTATACGATTTGACTACAAATTGTTGAGGAGAAAATATGTCAAGGGAAGAATTGAAACAACAACTAGACAAAAGTCGCAAAGGGGCTACGCTACCTGTTGTTGGAGGTATTGTAAATTGGTGGTATGACTTGCGGGTCAGATGGTCGGCATTTAGTGCCTCCAATGGCAAACAAAAGGCAAAAAGTGTTCGGGAATTTTTGCTCAACAAAGGGTTGATGATTTTGATGGTCATCTTTTCTATCGTTGCTTTGTTTGTGGTTCCTGGTTTTTCTAGATGGAGTAGCATTGTCAATATTATTAGTTACACGGCACAATATATGTTTTTGGCACTTGGTGTAGCGGGGATTATTTTGCTCACGGGTACGGATTTGAGCGCATCTAGGACGGTCGCTTTGTGTGCCGCTGTGGTGGGTGCTATGATGGTGGTCACCAAAACAACGCTTTTCAAGGGTATGGGGACCGTACCTTGGATATTGCCATTGGTGATTTCTATTTGTATTGGTGCGGCGATTGGGGCAGCCAACGGGTTTTTTACCGCCAAGTTCAAGTTGCACTCTTTTATTGTGACTTTGTCAATGCAGTTTATGTTGATTTCTGTCATCAAATTGTTTTTTGGTCTAGGTGGCAACGGGCAAGCATCTTTTACAGGGTTTGACCCCAAGTTTAAAAATTTGATTCAAGGTGGTTTTGAGTTGGGGGGAGTGACCATACCGTGGATGGTGGTATATGCAATCATAGCGGTGATGGTGATGTGGCTCATTTGGAACAAAACTAAATTTGGAAAAAATATGTATGCCGTGGGTTGCAATCCTGAGGCTGCCACTGTTGCGGGGGTCTCTGTCTTCAAGGTGACTTTGATGGTCTTTGTGATGGCGGGGGTTATGTACGGGATTTCTGGATTTGTGCAAGCGGGTGTGGAGGGCATTGTGAATGTCAATTTTGCACCCAACCAAGAGTTGTACGCCATTGCTGCGTGCGTGATTGGCGGTGTGTCTTTTAATGGTGGTGTTGGAAAAATTAGTGGAGTTGTGCTTGGTGTGTTTATTTTTCAGGTGTTGTCACTTGCTTTGCAAAATTGGCCAGGGCTCAACCCAAATCTTGTAGAGATTATTACAGGGGCTATTTTGCTGGCTGCCGTGGTGCTTGATATCCGCAAGTATGCAGTTCGCAGATAGGGTTCTTGGATTTTTCAAAAAATGTATTTTGGTTTGAGCGTCTCCAAAGTCAATATCAATTGACATTTGGGGGCGTTTTTGTTATAATATAAGTGTGAGTAGACTTGTAAAAAAAATTGTGGCGTGGACAGCCCTTGTTTCTATGGTGATTTGTTGTGTGTCAAGCACGATATCTATCTATTTGCCCGACTTGTTGGGGGGCAGGTTTGCGATGTTGCCCATTGCTACGGGTGCCTTTGGGATTGGGTTGTATTGCTTTGTGTACTTTGACAACAAGAGGCAAAAACTACAAGAACAACAAGCGTTGATGGACAAGCAACAAGAGGAAGAGCTTGCAAAGGACGCAAGCACGGCCGTCACACAAACGCCCCAAGAGAGTGTGGCAGTGGAGCAAGTCTCTCCAACCCAAGAAAACGAGTCAGGCACCGCCCTTTTGGAAGAATGAGCATATGCACAAATGTGCAAGCAGGGTGATTGGGCAAAAGAGCCTTTGAAATGGCAAAAAACACCTTGCAATGATTTGGCTCATTGGGTTGCATAAAGTCAAACAGAACTATCCATAAGACTTTTTCTGGCTCAAAAAGTCAAACAGAACTATCCATAAGACTTTTTCTGGCTCAAAAAGTCAAACAGAACTATCCATAAGACTTTTTATCTTGCACACCACAGCGAGCGTCAAGCAAACAAATCCAAAAAACAAATAGTAGATACTGCCTCGCATAAAATAGGCGTACAAAAACAAGAGCAGGCTTGCCACGAGATATTTGCGAATATTTTTTGGAGAGACAAGGTGAGCAAGCAGGCTTAGGCGAGTGCGTTTTTTTTGTGGCAGAGGGTGTATGGTGAGCGTGGGGTGCAGTCTTGTTTTTTGGATGAGTACAAACAAAGCATCTTTATCAAAATGTGTGAGGCTTTGGGTGCAAAGGGTGAGTAGTTTTGTGCATTCTTTGGGCAGTGCATTGTGTGTGACCATCACTACTTGGGTGCAACCAAAGATGTAGTAGTTTTGAAGCATTTTTTGAAGAGTGCCCTCCTCCATTGTCTTGGGGGCAAGGTCGGTCAAATACAGGCAGTTGTCCAGCACAAACCCATCGGCAAGCAGGATGCAACGAGAGAGCACCTCGGGCAGGAGTGATGGGGTTGTGGAGGCGGCATTGTGTTTTTGAAACAACGCCACAAAATAGGAGCACCGTTCTTGCGGGCTGCACAGTTGCAGATAAAACAAAATCTCTGCGTATTGTTTTTGTTCTTGCTTGGTTGGTTTGGTTGCAAATTTTTTGGAGCGTCTGATACGCAAGAGCCCGTTTAGGCTGACACACGCACTGAGTGCACAAATCAAAGAATTGGTAAAGTTGAGATATTGTCTCAAAAAAATCACAACGGCAATCAACAAAACAATATTGAGAAAAATAGTATCAATCATTTTGGCGGTTTTTGTTTTCATACAAACAAATGATTGACAAAAAACGGAAAATTTATGCTTTCAAAATACAGGTACAAGACCTGTGCGTACAAACAATGGATACAAAAATTTTACAACCTACACAAAGCAACTTGGAACTGGTTGCGGCGTATGTGCAACAAGGTGGTGTTGTCGCTTTTGCTACCGAGACCGTATTTGGACTTGGTTGCAGTGTTTTTGATTTGAATGCCATAGAGCAAATCTATGCACTCAAAGGAAGACCTCACGACAACCCCTTGATTGTCCATATAGAGGGGGTGGAAAGTCTTGGCGTGGTGGCAAAAAATGTGAGCCCCCTTGCCAAGAAACTCCTCAAAGCCTTTGCACCGGGTCCCATCTCTTTGGTTTTGGAGCGTGCTGACAAAATTCCAAGTAGCGTGAGTGCAGGGCTTGCGACCGTTTGTGTCCGCATACCCAAAACGCAGTCTGCAAGAGACTTGATAAAAACAGCGGGCGTGCCTATTTGTGCGCCCAGTGCCAATTTGTCAACAAGGGTGAGCCCCACAAGTGCGGAGCATGTGCTAGAAGACTTTGATACCAAGATTGCCTATATTTTGGATTTTGGAGAGAGTGAGCAAGAGGTTGCCGTTGAGAGAGTGGGCATTGAATCCACCATTGTGGATTGCACCAAAAAGCAAGCAACCATTTTGCGAGAGGGCGTTGTCACCAAGCAAGAGATAGAGAAAGTGCTTGGGCAAAAGGTTTTGCTAGCAAAAAGTGGGTCAAAGGTTGTGGCACCTGGGACAAAGTATTTGCACTACGCGCCCAAGGTTCCGCTCGTGTATTTTGAGCACAAAAAATACGAAAAAAAAATGGTGGAGACCGTGCTCTTGGAGTACGAGCGTGCAAAGTCCCAAGGACACAATCCGGTCATCCTTTGTACAACGGAGACAAAAAAACGGTACGGGGATTGTCATTTGTGCTGTTTGGGTGGAGAGCCCAAGGCGATTGCAAGGAACTTGTATAGTGCCTTGCGTAGACTAGAAAAAACGCATACGCTCATTTTGGCAGAAGGATATGAGCCCGTGGGTGTGTTTGCGGCGATTGACAACAAACTCAAAAAAGCAAGTGGCGAGCAACCGAGCAAAAACCAACAAAGGGAGGGCAAGCAATCCAATAGGAAAACACGCCAACCAGAGACTTCGCAAGATGCTTGGATGGATACACAGCCCAAGCAGGGGGACACAACACTAGGGGTACCTACGGAGGCATTGGAGTACAAAGATTTTTTTGTGCTTGGTGACAATGTGACGACCACCGCACAACCGACGAGACCCACACCCAAAGAGAAAGAGCCTATCTTTGTAGAAGATGTGGCGTACACACCACAGCAAGGGCCGGAGTGGCACAAAGGGGCGTTGGATTTTAGTATATTGTTTGTGTGTAGTGGCAATACTTGTAGGTCACCAATGATGGAGTTTATATTCAAAGACTTTGTCAAAGACAAACCGCAAAAGATTGTGGTGGCATCCAGTGGTTTGTTTGCCGATGAGAACCAAACAATGACCAAAAGTGCGGAGCGTGCTTTGCAGGAGTTGGGCGTTGCGTATCAACACAAGCAAGCCAAGTTTTTGGAGAGAGAGGTTTTGGACAAGTATGATATGGTGGTGACAATGACCGCAATGCACAAAGTGGGCTTGCCAAATTATCCAAGAATCGTATCTATGGATGAGATTGTGGGTTATGAGATACCAGACCCGTTTGGTGGGGATGCGAGTGTGTATCAGAGCGTGGCACAAAAATTGCAACAAGCGTGCAAGCAAGTATATGAGAGATTGTTGAGACAAAAATGCTTTTGAGTGCAGGACACTTGACAAAAGTGCATAATTGTAGTACAATGAATAAGATAATATTTTTGAGGGAGACCGTATGCGTAGAGAAGATATAGCAAATGAGTACAAATGGGATTTGAGCCATCTTGTAGCGGACGACGAATCGTGGGAACAATTGGTGAGTTCTGTGCAAGAGAGATTACCACTTTTGGCTCAATATGAGGGGCAGTTGGGGGACAAACAAGTCCTCAAAGAATGCCTTGAAAAAATGACCGAGATAGAAAAAGACTTTGGTCGTATTGTGACCTATGCCACAATGCACAAGGATGAAAACACCAAAAACTTTGGCTATGTGGCAATGGCAGATAGGGCACACTCTTTGGGTGCAAGTTTGGCGGCTGCCACAAGTTTTGTAGTGCCACAGTTGTCCAAGATGGAAGACGAGTATTTGCAAGGCTTGTTGGTGGACTATGATTTTTCGGATTATGATATGATGATAAAAGGCATCATTAGAGCCAAGGCACATATCCTCAATGATGGCGAAGAAAAAATCTTGGCACTTGCCTCCGATGTGTTGCACACTTTTTACAATACGCACGGGGCTTTTGACAATGCCGACCTCAAATTGCCAAAAATCAAATTGGATGGCAAGTGGGTCACGCTGACACACGGCACCTATGCAATGGCTTTGCAAAATAGCAATCAAAAAACTCGTAAAGACGCTTTTGACAACTTGTACAGAGCCTATGCAAAAAATATCAACACGCTTGCAAGCAACTATGCCGGGGCGGTCAAAGCAGGCGTGCTGATGGCAAAAGTGCGTGGGTACAAAAATGCTTTGGCGAGAGAATTGGACGGCGAGGGCATTCCTACGGCGGTGTATGACAATCTTATTCAAGCGGTGGGGGATGCCTTGCCGATGCTGCACGAATATGTTGCGTATAGAGCAACCTACTTTGATGAGTGCAATATGTATGATATGTACTTGCCGTTGATTGAAGGTGCGGACATAAAAATGGAGTACGAGGACGCCTACGAACTTGTCAAAACAGCCTTGCAACCTTTGGGCGATGAATACCAAGAGCTCCTTTGCAAAGCCAAGCAAGAGTCTTGGATTGATGTGTATGAGACCGACAACAAACGCAGTGGTGCGTACAGTTGGGGGACTTATGGGGTGCACCCTTATGTGCTGCTCAACTACAAACAAACTACGCACGATATTTTCACGGTTGCACACGAGATGGGTCACGCTATGCACAGTTATTATAGCAGTGAGGCGTTGCCTTTTTCAAAAGCGGAGTACAGTATTTTCAATGCAGAGGTGGCAAGCACGGTCAACGAAGTGCTGCTCATCAAACATTTGCTCAGTACTACCACGGACAAACATTTGCGTAGATACCTCAATCAATACTACTTGGATATGTTTAGAACCACTATTTTTAGGCAAACGATGTTTAGCGAGTTTGAACGGACGAGTCACGAAATGGTGGAGAGCGGACAATCTTTGACCAGTGGGGCACTTTGCGATGTGTACTACCAACTCAACCAAAAGTACTATGGAGAGGCGGTCAAGCACAATGATGCCATCAAATATGAGTGGTCACGCATACCGCATTTTTATAGACCTTTTTATGTCTACAAATATGCAACAGGCTTGACAACGGCGGTCTGTCTTGCCAAGAAAATTTTGCAAGGGGACACAGAGAGTTATTTTGCCTTTTTGAAAAGTGGTGGAAGCAAATTGCCACACGATATTTTGGTGGACGCTGGGGTGGACCTTACCACTACGGAGCCGTATGAGATTGCAATGCAAGAGTTTAGAGATGCTTTGGCCGAACTTTTGAAATAATGCTGTGGTCGTTTGGGTGCTATGAAAACAAAAATAAAAAAAACGGGAGCGTCGCTCCTTGTCCTTGTGTGCGTTGTGGCGGTCGGTCTTGTTGGAACTCCACATACAGCCAACGCGAGGGCGGCAGGTGTCACGGATGATGCAATGATTGTGTTGGATTATTATGACCATAGAGACGCTTTTGACAATCCTACCGTTGGAGTCATTGTGACGGTGACCGACAAGGTGGATGCACAAGAGGTACAAAATACAATACAATACTTTGAAAGTGTGTTGGGTCTCTTGGGGCAAAAAAATGAGAGCGAACGGACGCAAGAGGAGACACCTCAACAAGAGTCCAACACGGTGACCTATCTTTTGGACAAATACAATCCAACCAAGCTCCTTTTGCAAGACCGCAAGTTTGGTGTTTTTACGGTGAACTATGCGTATGAGGTGGATGGATTTAGCAATCAATTTGTGGAGACCTTGGCAAATACTGATACTGATACGGGAAACACACAGACGCCCAATACAAAGCAAGACTTTGCAACCATTGTCAAGTTGGGTTTTATGGGCAAAGATGCAAAAGGCAAACCCATTGTGATAGAACCTTTGGCAAAGGCACTCCCAATGGGAGCGGAGATGCTTGACAAGATGGATGTCAACTTGTATCTCTCACGACCCTGGACATTGTCCAAAGGCACGGACAAGATGATTATCAATGGTGCCAAGTATGTCAAGTTTGCCACAAAAACAGGACAGACGGTAGCCATACAGCGGGTGAGCGTCGTGAGAGCCAATCCCATTGGCTACTCTGTGATAGTGCTTTTGGCGGGTGTATTGACGGTGGCGGTCTGCAAATGGATGGCTAGCAAAAAAGAAATAGCAAATCAAGACAAAAAAGAAATAGGATAAAACAAAATGGATATTAGGAATATTGCAATTATAGCACACGTAGACCACGGCAAAACAACGCTTGTGGATCAGATGCTCAAACAAGGCAGCGTGTTTAGAACCAACCAACAAGTGGCAGAGAGAGTGATGGATAGCAACGCTTTGGAAAAAGAGCGTGGTATCACCATTTTGGCAAAGAACACGGCGTTGTTTTACAAAGATTACAAAATCAATGTTGTGGACACCCCTGGGCACGCTGACTTTGGTGGAGAGGTTGAGCGTGTGCTCAAAATGGTCAATGGTGTGTTGCTTCTGATTGATGCACAAGAGGGCACAATGCCACAGACAAGGTTCGTGCTTTCCAAGGCGTTGGAGTTGGGGCTCAAAATCATCATTTGTGTCAACAAAATTGATAGACCGGATGCAAGAATCAATGAAGTATGTGATGAGGCTTTGGGGCTTTTGATGGATTTGGATGCGAGCGAGGAGCAATTGGAGAGTCCTTTTGTTTATTGCAGTGGCAAAAACGGTACTGCCACTTTGACAAGGGGACAGACCGGAACGGACTTGGTGCCTTTGTTTGAGACCATCATCAACCACATTCAACCGCCTCCCACACACCAAGGGGCTTTGCAGGTACTTGTGTCTGCTCTTGACTACAATGATTATGTGGGGAGCATTGCGATTGGCAGGATTGAGAGAGGTGAAATCAAAGTGGGGCAACAAGTGGCTGTCTCCAATTTTATTAAAAAGCAAAGTGGAGAGGAGACCAAGCCCAATCTTTGCAAGGTGACCAACTTGTACACTTTTGAGGGGCTTGCTCGCAAAACGATAGAGAGTGCGGAGGCGGGCGATATTGTGTGCGTATCTGGACTCACGGGTATCACTATTGGAGATACAATTTGCGACACTACCACGATTGAGCCACTCAGTTTCCCAAAAATTTCGGAGCCCAGTGTACAGATGACCTTTGCGGTCAATGACAGTCCTTTTGCAGGCAAAGAGGGCAAGTTTGTGACCAGTAGACATTTGCGTGACCGCTTGTACAACGAGACCATCAAGGATGTGAGCATCCGTGTCAGTGACGGTGAGAGCAGCGAGGCGTTTAGGGTTTGTGGCAGAGGCGAGATGCATTTGTCCATTCTTATTGAGAATATGCGTAGAGAGGGCTATGAGTTTAGCGTCAGTATGCCCAAGGTGCTGTACAAGACCATAGATGGCAAAAAACACGAGCCGATTGACCAAGTGCACATTGATGTGCCCGATGATTGCGTGGGTGCCGTGATGCAAAAGATGGGTGTACGCAAAGGCGAACTCAAAACAATGCACCCAGGACACGGCAGGACAAGGCTTGAATTTGAGGTGCCCAGTAGAGGACTCTTTGGGTACAAGTCAGAGTTTTTGACGGATACCAAAGGTGAGGGTATCCTCAACTCCGTATTTTTGCGGTATGATGTATTCAGAGGGGAGATAGAGCGGAGAAATGGCGGAAGCCTGATTGCCCACGAGACAGGGGATACGGTGGCGTATGGCTTGTTCAATGCCCAAGAAAGAGGGGTCTTGTTTGTGGGAGCGGGCATACCGGTATATATGGGTATGATTGTTGGGCAAAGTCCCAAGGCGGGGGATATCTCTGTCAATGTGTGCAAACGCAAGCAACTCACCAATATGCGCGCGAGTGGCAGTGATGACTCACTCCGTTTGACCCCACACAAAAATATGAGTCTTGAACAGTATTTGGAGTTTATTGCGGATGATGAGTTTTTGGAGGTCACACCCAAAAGTCTCCGTTTGAGAAAAATTATTCTTGACCCCACCAAAAGGATGAGGGCATCCAAATAGTCAAGTTGTAGCGTGATTTTGGGAGGGAACCTATGCAAGCCAAACTGGTTGTTTTTGATGTGGATGGCACACTACTCAATACCTTTGCAGGTATCAAATATGCCATAGATGGGATGCGGGCCCATTTTGGACTTTGCCCAAGCACGGACCAACAGGTCAGGCAATGTATTGGTTTGGATATGGACCGATTTGTACAAGCACTGGTGCCAGAACGGTCACTCAGTGCAAACGAATTGGAACAGTACAAGCAAGTCCGCAAGGAGTGCTACCAAAACAATCCCAATCCAGACACAATGCCCTATGACGGGATGGTGGAACTTTTGCACAAGTTGCAGAGGCAAGGCGTACGGCTTGCCATACTCACCAACAAAACACACCAAGGTGCCCTAGAAAACTGCAAGCAGTTCTTTGATGGAATCAACTTTGAGATTATCAAAGGCAATCGTAGTGGGTTTTGCCCAAAGCCTGCACCGGACGAACTTTTGGATATTTGTGACACCTTGGGGGTGAATAAAAAACACGCCATCTTTGTTGGCGACAGCGAACTAGATGTCTTGTGTGCACAAAATGCCGGCGTGCGGTGCCTTGCCGTGCTTTGGGGATTTAGGGACAAAAAAGACTTGCTTCCGTATGGTGCGACAGAGTTTGCGGAGACAGCATTGGAATTGTATCAAAAAATTGTGTTGTAGAACAAACCAAGGTTTGTATACAAGCCTTGTCTGAGCGTTTGTTTTGCTTGTGCTTGTGGATGGTGGGAGCAAATGCGTTGAGGTGTTTGCTCCCATTGTTCCAAGTGGCGGGTTTGCCCAAAAAGATGAATGGTTCTTCGTGACAAGCAAAATCATTTTTGAGCAATTTGCACAAAATAGAAATGAGTACCGCTCACACAGGCTCAAAAAAATGTTAACAAAATATTTCAAAAATGTGTCCAAAATGTTTGACAATGTTAACAAAATGTGATATAATAATACAAAAGTATCCGGGAAAGGGTTGGAACAATCCAAAAAAAGAGGCACAATATGATTAGTGAAAAACTATTTAAACAAAGAGAGGATGTCGCGCTTGGAATCAAACAAAATTCCGACGGCGAGTTTTCCTTTTTCTTGCGAACAGGTCCCAAGACCTCGGTGGTAGAGCAAGGGCGTGTGATTGGCGGTGATTTTGAATTAAACAAAAACAAATATTATATTGCCTATGTTGCGTTTAGAGGCGACCAAAATATTTTGCGAGTGGCAACCGTGCCGGAGAAGGGCGGTATACCTGAGTATGTAGAGAGTTATTTGGGTTCTTTTTACAAACCAAAAATTGTGTTTCACCAAGGTGAACAACTCATTTTTGCACATATGTACACCGACAAGTCCAAGTTGGTTTGTTTTAGGCGTGGTGTGTGTTATGATGTATCTGCGGGCGGTAGCAACCATTTGACCGGACTTGTGGATATGGGGGACTGCCTTGTGGCGGCCGTGGACTGTGACCACTATCTCAAACAAGAAGAAAAAATCAACGGCGGACAACAACCGTTTGATGCTTTTGGTATTGAGATTATGCGGAAACCTGCGATGCTTGTGTACCATCTCAATTCTGGGATTGAGGGGGGCGTGCTCAAAGCGGATGCGGATGCCTTTGTGCAGGGTGGTGCACAACTTGTGCGACTTGCACGCAAGGGCAAAAAGTTTTTTGGTGCGTATATGCGTTTTGAACGCAATACCTATGTGCTCTATGTGACCGACTTTGGAGAGAGTTGGAAAGTGTGTGACACTTGTCGGATTGTGAGAGACTTCACATACAAAATCAAAGGCGGCAAGCACATTTTGGAGTTCAATGGACAAGTGGTAGAAAAAACCGTGGAGGGTGGTTGCGACATAGATTTGGCAGCGGGCAAGCCTTGCGGTCCTATACGGTTGAGTACGGATGTGCGACAAGCCACCCCAAGGGGTGGGAGCGGATTTGGATACTATTGGGGTGACACAAGAGTGCGTACCAATATATCCATTTGTAGCAACAACACAGGTTGGCATTGTGGGTCTCTTGACGAAAAGTATATGGCACTCAGACACCTCAATGGCTATGATTTTTGTGCGATTTCTGACCACGATACCCACCACGACAAAGACACTTGGGATGATACCAGGTTCTACAATGATTTGTACAATCTTGACCACAACTATGCCGTGCTCAATGCCTATGAGTGGAGGCAAGGCAGGGGTGTGGAGCAAAATGCGGGACATTACAATGTCTTGTTTAGAGGACGAGGCGATGTGATGCGGGGGATTGCGCCCGATAGCGATGTGCCTTTCAAATTGTCTGAGAGACTGCAAAACCCTATGCGTGAGGGGATGATGATTGTGTCGCACCCCAATGACAAGGATTGTGCCATTGATTGGAACCAAATGCCTGGCACGGTTGTGTTGACAGAAATGTTTGGGGCAAGAGGCAGTTATGAGTCTATGGATTGCCCGCACCATCCTTTTGAGTACAAGCGAGAGGTGTTGGCAGCTTCGTGCGTATCTGAGGGCTTGCAAGTGGCACCCCTAGGATTTGTGGGTGGTGGTGGACACGAGTGCTCGGGTTCTACCTGTGTTTTGGCAGATGCTTTGACTCGGGAGGCCATCTATGACGCCTTGTCCAACCGGCGTTGTTATGCCACCACAGGGGCAAGGATTATTGTGGAGTACGAAATCAACGGCGTTGTGATGGGTGGCATTGTTCGTCCTGCCAAAGTTATGCAAGCCCGCATCTTTGTACAAGGCACAGATGAGATTATTGAGGCACTCCTTATGACCGACCAAGGACCCATCCCATTGTCCGCTCGTGGTACCAAAGTAGACATAAAAATGAACCTTGACCCCTTTATGTACGCCTATGTCCGCATACTCCAAAGAGATGGTCAAGCAGCGTGGAGCAGTCCCATCTTTATGATTGGAGAATAATAAAATTGTAAAACAAAAAAACCTGCAAAATTTTTGCGGGTTTTTTATTTTATATATTCAAATAATTCAAAACGCTTTACTAATTATTTTATTAGGTATAATATAATCGAGATAAACTTGGTTATATAATGAATATGATATGACACGCCGCATAGCATATAGTAAAACTAAAAGGAGGTGACTTATGATTGTAAATAATGTTGATATGCAAAAAATTGATGTTGCCAACCAATTTCGTTTTATCAATAAGAAAATTAAGTCTAGCATTGATGTGGAAAGTGTTACACAAAATTCGGATTTGATATTTTTGGCGGCAGATACACCTACCTAGGGGAAAAATTGTAGATTTTGTAGACGATGTGTCTGTGTTATAATGATACTGTCCTAACCGACAGTATCATTTTTTGTTGTGGATAAGTAGCCGTTTTGCGGTGCACCAGTTTCCAACTATATTCAGTGTGGACCAATGATTGTTTCAGGCAAAACTAAGAGATATAGAGAACTCATTGGATATAATATATACCAAGGCAATACTGCACAAAGAATAAACCCACAATTGGTGTCATATATTATTGAACCAACCAACGCAATTGTTGCAAGTATTGGTGTGATGGAGGTAGTTAAATATTTCTCAGGAATATGCGATTGTGCGTTACAAGAAAAGGTCTTTGTGCTTGGTATGAATGGATTTGTCCAACGAGATGATTGATTTAAAAAGTATCAAAATGCTTGATAAGGAGATTGGATGATTGGACCCAAACGATTGCAGCAGGGAGACACCGTGATGGCGGTGTCTTTGTCAAGTGGGCTTGCACATAGGTACCCCCATAGATACCAAGTTGGGAAAAAGCAACTACAAGATACTTTTGGCGTCAAGGTGATGGAGGGGGAATATACTCTTAGGAGTGAGGAGTGGATGTATAGGAATCCACAAGCCAGGGCGGAAGACTTGATGAATGCTTTTGTGGACAGGAGTATTGATGGGGTGGTCTCTGTGATTGGTGGTTGTGATAGTATTAGGAGGTTATCCTATTTGGATTTTGATTTGTTTAGGCAAAATCCAAAAATTTTTTTGGGGAACTCGGATGCGACGGTCACACATTTTGTATTGCAAAAGGCTGGCGTGGGATCTTATTATGGACCAAGTCTTATGACAGGGTTTGCAGAAAACGGGGGGAATTTTGGACGCAACCCAGAGGTGCGTTGAGACAGCATTGTTTGGCAAAGGGGATTGGGTCATCCGAGATAGTGGAATTTTTGTGGATGAATTTTTGGATTGGGGTAGTCCAAGCAATCAAAACCAAAAAAGAAGTCTTGGTAACAATGAATGGAAAGTTTTGCAAGGGGGCGGTATGGTGGAGGGTGTGTTGTGGGGTGGATGTTTGGAGGTCATTGAGGGGATCAAGAATACGGAGTTGTTTCCAACCACAGAGTTTTTTGAAAACAAAATTTTATTTTTGGAAGTGTCGGAATGGATGCCAGGGGTAGAGTGGGTAGAAATGTTTGTGAGAAACTTATGCGTGAGCGGGATTGCTTGCAAGTTGAAAGCGTTGCTTTTTGGGAGACCGCATACTTTTGGTAGTCAGGTCTACAACAAACAATATGAAGAAGCGTTGGTGCGAGTGCTTGGAGAAGAGTTTGGGTTGGAGAATTTGCTTGTCGTGAGTCGGATGGATTTTGGACATACAAAGCCTTCTTGTGTTTTGCCCATTGGGGGCAGAGTTATTGTGGATTCTGAAAAAAACAACTTACGGTTCTCCGCTAAAAAATGTCACAGGTTGGGAGAGTGTATCATAAATATCTAAGGAGGTAATGATGGATACACAAAAAATTAACATTGACTTTTTGAGTGACTTGTACAAAATTATCAAAAACACCGTAGATACGCTTGACCGATTTGTGGGTATCAGTGACGATATTGCTTTGGGTGTGGTTTTGACAGAGTACAGTGACAAATTTGGCAATATGGCCAAAGAGACCGAGTCCGCACTGGCAAGTTTTGGCAAAAAGCCAAAGCAATTGGGGGACACTTTGCGAGGAGCCAACCATTTTGCGAGTGGCTTGCAAACGGGCTGGCACACACTCTTTGACAAATCTCCCAGTCGTATTGCCGAACTCGTAATGCAAAATGCCTTGGATTATATCATTGTTGGATACAAGGTCTCCAAAAAAGAAAGTTTTGAAGCGGGTGTGCAAGCCGTCAACAAAAAAGCCTTGACATTGCAAGAAGGCATTTTTGAAGAGATGAAAAAGTTTTTGTAAAGTGTAGCAAAACCCAAAAACCAAGACGCAAAGAATCACGAAAGCAAGGGGATTGTGCAAAAGACACTCCTTACTTTTGTGCATCGTTGGCAAGTGCCTAGATAAAGAAGAACGATGAAACGACAAAAAACACTTGAATCCCAATTGTTCACCCATGACTGGGTGAATGGAAGCCACTGTGCGATAAAATAAAATATTCATAATAAGTAAAATATTAACCAAATATACTTGACAAGCATATACAAAAGTAGTATAATAATATTATAGAAACAAGTTACTTGATTACTTGATTACTCGTGTATACTTGTATCTATTGGGTCTAGGGGTATGCATAGGTGAGATTGGAAGATGGTGATTGCGGTGCAACTCTATTTGAGAGATTGTGTACGCCTTGTGGTGATAGGTGCTTGGGTGATGGAGTGTTCTTGTAAATTTGTGACTTCAAAAAAATAATTTTAGGAGAACAAATTATGAAAGAAATCGTAAAGAGTACACAAGGTGTAGA
>WQZE01000011.1 GCA_009780875.1 Bacillota bacterium
CCTGACGACTACAAGCGGGCGGAGTAAAGGCGGTGGGAAAAATTCAAATGAGAGGTATACTGTGAATTTGCTTACAGTTTTGCAAAATCGGGTTGAGGAAGTGGGTGTGGCAGGGGTATTTCAAGGTGGATTTCAGCATCATAGAAAAAGGGTGTTTGGGAAAAGGATGGAGAGGGAGTATGACGAGCAGGGAGAGAAGATTGAAAATGAAGAGACCTGGTCGTTGGATTTGTTGGATTGTATGGGTGAGGTAAGGCGTAGGGAAAAACAGGATGATGCGTATGAGACGGAGTTAAAAAAGTGCTTTGGGAAGGCACCAAAATGGAGTAAGGGCATTTGGGCGTTGGACTTTTTGTGGCGTATTGAGCGGATAGATGTTGTGGGTAAGAGCCAGAGGGCGAAGGATGCGGAGTTGAAACAGTGTTGGAATGATGCAATGCAGAAAGAGTGGGAGAGAGTCCGAAAAGAGAATGAAGAAAAGCAAAAGGAAAAGAACGCAAAAAGTAAAGGTAAGGGGTAGGCAATAAGGGAAGGGGTAAAGAGTGTGGGGCGTGGGTATAAAAATGGCAATATGGGTGAGAGCAAAATTTGCTCTCACTTTTTGGTGGGAAGCAATGTTGGCAAGGGTGGTTTTGTGGAGTGGTTGGTTGGGTGTTGGTTGAGGGAAAAAAGGAGGGGACAATCGTGGGGCAAGAGTATTGGCTTTGAGGGGTGATTTTTTGTAAAGGTACGAATAGATGATGGCAAGAAAAATGTGTGTGGATGGCAAAGGGGAGCCTGCTAGGGATGAGGCAAAGAAAGAGGTGGTGTTGTGAGGGGTGTGTGGATGTGGGAATGGGTAAGGGGAGTGGGGTGAGTACATTACAATTTTTGTAGAAATGTGTCATTTTGCTTGACAAAGTTTTTGGGGTTTGCTATAATGATAATAGCCAATAGCCAATAGCCAATAGCCAATAGCCAATAGCCATCGTGAGGTGGGTTTTTGTGGAACGGGTCGTACATAGACTCTTGGAAGCAAAAAGAGATGGGGCTTGATTGTTGTGTTTTTGCGTGGTGGTTTTTTTGGACTATGATTTTGGAGAGGTATATGAAGAAAAATGATGGGATGGATTGTGTAAACAACGACAAGGCGATGGGGATTGATTTGGGGTGTGATGGTGATGGGATGAGTAGAAATGTGCTTGCAAGAGAAAGGGAGTGCTGTGAGGGCAGTGAGAGAGCGGGGAGAGCAAAGGTTGCGGGTGTGATGGAGGATGAGGGTGTATGGTTGCGAGGCGTATGCAAAGAGGCGTGTGGCGTGGTTGGTGGTGTAGGGAGTGTAAAGGTGGAGAGTGAGAAAGTCCTTGGTATTGAGAAAGAGAGGGGTGAGAGAAAGATTGCAGGCGTGGCTTGTGTGGAGAGGGGCGGGGTGGATATCAATGGGCGTGGGTGTTGTGGGGAAGGGGAGAAAAAGGTGGTGGCGAGGGGCAAGAGGCGTGGTGTGAGGGCTGTGGCGTGCGTGATGGTGGGGGTGTTGCTGCTGACGGGGGGAGCGTTGGGCGGCTATTTTGCCGTGTTGGGTGGTCGGGTGCGGGTGCCCAAGGATGTGTTTGTGGAGACCGTGGCGAGTGACAAGCAGGCGTATGCTACGAGTGTGCTCCGGTGGCAAGAGGACCCACAAGCGGATGGGTATGTGGTGCAGGTGGATGGCAAGGCGTATCCGACGAGTGGGGCAAAATATGATTTGAAAAACTTGGAGGCGGGGAGTCACAGTTTGCAGGTGGCTGCCGTGAAAGGGGCGCGGGTTGGTAGGTATAGCGAGGAGATTGCGTACAAGAGTTATGGCAGTGTGAGTGTGAGTGGTGGTGGCAACAATGGGGTGGATACGGGACTTTATGGAGCGATGGATGAGGTGGCACAAAGTAGTTTTTTGGGCTATGGTTTTGACATTGTGGACAGCATTGAGATACAAGGAGACAAGGCAAAATCCAAATCTATTTTTGATACGGGTCTACTCAAAGACCAAAGGGTGAGCAAAATTAGGAGTAGCCGAACGGAGAGCGTGGATATCTATGCGAGCACGGTGGAGCAGTATTTGCAAAATCTGAACTACTTGCAAAATATCAATATAGGTTGGCTTGGCGGGAGCGGGAGTTTTGGACTTGGGGCTGAGTTGGATACCCAACACTTGAAGTACGAACTGTGGAAAACGATGGATGCCTATATTCAAAGCTATTATATCTCCTTTGGCACGAGTACAAACAAATTGCGTGGAATTTTGAGCGATGATTTTTTGGAGGACTTGTATGACCCCAATGTGCCTGCTGCCGAACTTGTCAATCGTTATGGTACGCACTTTTTGAGTGCGGCAGTGATGGGGGGCAGGCTTGCTAGCAATTTTTATTTGACGGCTGAGGAGGAGAGTGCTGTATTTGGCGTGAGTGGTGCCATTAGTGGACAGTTTAATTGGGATACGGGTTCTGCGGGGGGTGACCAAAGTGCGAATTGGCACCAAGAGGCAGAGCGACAACAAGTCAAGTACAAGCATATTACCAGCGTATTTGGGGGCGACACCGAGGACTTTGCACTCAATACGGATGGGAGTATCCGAGAGGATTTTGCGGGGTGGAAAAAAACGGTCAAGGAGAGTCCTGCTTTGATGGGGGTGACAGCGAGTGGGTTGGAGCCCATTTGGGACTTGGTGGACCCAAGTCTGGACAGTGCAAAGTTTTTGTTTGTGGACAATGATGGGACAGCGATGTCGTTGACAAGGTCAGCGGAGTTGCAAAAGTACTTTGAACAATACGGGATGAACAACTATATACAGTTGATGCACAAATATGGCAAAGAGGTCATCCCACCGCAAGCGATCGACAATGTGAGTGTGGGTGGACTTGTTGGCGTGTATGACCCTGAGAGTGGGGAGACCGTGTTTGAGGTGCGACCACAAGTGGGGGATGAAAAGTATAGGATTGGTTTTAATGTCTATCCGACCAACGCCATCAACTACACCAAGTCGTATAGTTTGCAGACCCAAGTGGATTGGTTGAGTCTTGTAAACGGCGTGGTCAATCTGAGCGACCAAGCCAATGCACATATGGGCGATATTGTGCGGGTGTTGTTGACAGCGGGAGGCGTGAGCCGTGAGATTGCACTCAAAGTGTCCCAGGTGTACACACTGTCGTTGGATGGCAATGGGGGAGACTTTGGCAAAAATGCTTTTGGGGAGACCGTGTATCAAAAGAGCGTTGGCTATCAATATGGGCAAGATATCAAAGAGCCTGAGGGTGACTTGGTGCCGTCCAGAGAGGGGTATCGTTTTGCGGGGTGGTGTCAAGACAGAGAGGGCAACAACTCTTTTGAATTTGGGCAAGGGGACTTGGTTGCTGGGAGAGATATTGCCTTGTATGCAAAGTGGGCAAGGAGCGTGTTTGCGGTGACCGTGTATGCCAATGGCGGGTCGTTTGGAGCGGATGGAAACGGTGGACTTGCCACGCAACTTGTTTTGGATGCCAAAGATACAGAGCCTTTGGTGCAAGTGCTTGCGTATGCTGCCAAGTTATTGGTGTCGCCATTGCAAGAGTCGTTGTACTTGGAGGGTTGGGGCAAGAGTCAGTACGGCAGTGTGGATGATTTTGCAGAGTTTGCAACGGAGGATATGGATGTATATGCGGTGTGGACGCCGAGACCTACTTACACTGTTGTGTTTGACTTGGATGGGGGAATTGGCAACATTGGGCAACAAAATGTGTTGTTGGATGGATTTGCAAAGAGACCTGAGACCGTGCCTACGCAAGACTATCGCACCTTTGTGGATTGGGTGAGTGAGCGAGATGGCAATGTATTGTTTGATTTTGGGACACCCATCACGCAAAAAACGGTGGTGTATGCAAAGTGGACGCCTTTGCAAACGAGAACGATAAGTTTTGCTATGAACGGAGCCCCAGGGAGCGTGCCCAACCAAAGCGTGCAAGACGGTGGCACGGTCACAAAACCCAATGACCCAGTGTGGGATGGGTACAGATTTTTGGGTTGGAGTTTGCAAGCAGGGAGCGGGGTGTACTATCATTTTGGCACCAAGGTGGACAAGGATTTGACGCTGTATGCCAATTTTGAAAAACTGATTTTTGAGGTCGTTTTTGATTTGGCGGGTGGCAATGGGTCTTTTGCCAATCAAAAAGTAGAGTGGGGGCAAAAGGCGGTTCATCCTGGGACGCCCACCAAAGACAAAGCACTCTTTTTGGGCTGGACGCTCGTACTCAATGGTGGGGACATATTTGACTTTGGTACACCCATCAAGGACAACACAAGGTTGTATGCCAAGTGGCAAAACATTGTGACGGAGTGCGAGTTTGTGCGAACAGGGCTTAAAACGGTCAGCGTGGGGCACGCTCCTGCGGAGATGTTTTATTATGATACCTATGGTGTGGATGTAAAATTGTTAAAATCGCAGGGATACAAATATGTGTCTATCGTTGGGTCCATTGAGGCACTTGAAAAACAAGACGGGAAACAGTTGATTGATTTGTGGAGTGGAGATGGGCAGCATATTTTTTGGCATGCTTGGGAGGCTCCCAACAATGGACAGTGGAGAACTTTGAAATTTGGTGGGACATACTCTATTGATGTGATAATCAGCGGTGATTTGAATGTGCATCAAAATGCGTCCAAATATAGTTTCTTGACGCCAACGGCTGAATGGCAAAATAAGAATCTACGAGTGGTTACAAGTTTTTCAAAGTAACTTGTAGATGGGTAGATATGTTTTTGGAGATGGGAAATGGGAAAATAAAAATTTGCGAGTCAAGGTGACATTTTTGAAATAGTGGCTTTTAAAAAGAAAAAAGATAGGGGAGACAACCGTTTTTTGGGGGTCTCCCATATTTTTTTGGCAAAGGGGGGTCAAAACGCTTTACAATCAAGTGGCAAGGTGGTATAATGTTAGGAGTGAAATTTTTTGTTTTTTGCTCCCAAGAAAAACTTGTACAAAAGATGGGGAGGGGCGAAAAATGACCTGAGAGGAATTGGAAAAATATGAGAAAGACCAAGATTGTTTGTACTATGGGACCGTCTACCATGCAAAGGGGCGTGTTGGAGAAGATGATTAAAGCGGGGATGAATGTTGCGAGATTTAATTTTTCGCACGGCGACCATCCTGAGCAATTGGAGAGGATTGAACTTGTCAAGAAGTTGCGTAAAGATTTGAACACGCCTGTGGCGATGTTGCAAGACACCAAAGGACCGGAGATAAGAATCCGTACTTTTGAAAACGGTAGGATTGTTTTGAGTGAGGGAGAGTATTTCACACTGACTACGGACCAAACCGTGGTGGGCAACCAGGCAAGGGTTGCTGTGAGTTTTGTGGATATGCCCAAGTATCTCAAAAAGGGTGATTGCATTTTGATAAACGATGGGTTGATTGAGTTGGTGGTGGACAGTCTTGGCAAAAATGAGATTGTGACCAAGGTTGTGACGGGTGGAAACTTGTCCAACAAAAAAAGCATCAATTTGCCGGGGATTGCGATTGATATGCCGTATTTGTCTGCACAAGACAAGGCGGATATCAAGTTTGGTTTGGAACAAGATATGGACTATATTGCTTTGTCCTTTGTGCGTACAGCGGACGATGTCAAGGCGGTCAGAGAGTATATCAAGAGTGTGGGACACAAGAATGGAGAAACCATCAAATTGATATCCAAGATTGAGAATCAACAAGGTGTGGACAACAGTGCCAAGATTTTGGAACTTAGTGATGGCATTATGGTTGCTCGGGGTGATATGGGTGTGGAGATAAACTTTGAGGAGTTGCCTGCTATCCAAAAAAATCTCATCAAGCAATGCTATGAGGCGGGCAAGATTGCCATCACTGCTACCCAAATGCTTGAAAGCATGACCGACAATCCACGCCCAACAAGAGCGGAGGTCAGTGATGTCGCCAATGCTGTGTTTGATGGAACGAGTGCTACGATGTTGTCGGGTGAGACCGCTGCGGGCAAATATCCGGTAGAAGTCGTCAAAACGATGGATAAAATCATTGGAAAGGCGGAAAGAGCGATTGACTTTGTCAAGAGATTTGAGGAGTACACCAAAAAGTCCAATGACAAAGGGTACAAGTGCAAAGATATCACGGATGCCATCTCGCACGCAACTTGTGCGGCTGCCAATGACCTCAAAGCAAAAGCCATCATTGTGGCTACGCACAGTGGGACTACGGCACGCAAGGTTTCTAGGTTTAGGCCTGCTACCACCATTGTGGCTACGACTACGCAAGAAAAAACATATCAACAGTTGGCACTCAGTTGGGGCGTTGTGCCGGTGGCGGCAAAGTCGCAAAGGGACAATGACAAATTGTTTGAACACGCTATGGCTTGTGCCAAGGAGACCGGACTTGTTGCCAAGGGTGACCTTGTGACGCTGACAGCAGGTGTGCCTGTGGGCGCAATTTCGGGTGCGAATATCATGAAAATGGACCACATAAAGTAATAGCGAAGCACCCCAAAGGTGCACAGCAAGGTTTGAGGGGGAAAGAAAAATGGAAGAAAATGAAAAGTCCAAATTTGACGGTGGGTTGATTGGATTCATTGGAATCATCATTGCGACCGTGGTTTTGTCGGCGTTGATTATTACGATTCCTTTGGCGGTATGCGTGTATCACAACTGGATAACCAAGCACACCGTGATTGAGGGGCGTAGACTTGCTTTTGATGGCAAGGCTGGTCAGTTGTTTGGCAATTGGATCAAGTGGATTTTGTTGGGTATCATCACTTTGGGAATCTATCATTTGGTGGTTCCTTTCAAAATGAGAAAATGGGTGACCAAGCATACACATTTTGAAGAAGTTGCCTAAGGGATGCCTTGGGATTGAAGTAAATTTTTTTTGGTGCAAGGTGCGGGTCGCCTTGTGTGACACTTGCGTCCATTTTGGACACACAAAAGATAAAAGAACTGTGAGAGATACAGAGTAGGGATAGGGAAAGAGCGTTTTGTTACGATGGGCGTGGTTTTGTCGTTGCGTTGAAAGCGATTGATTTTTCCAAATAAAAACACACGGGGAAACACAGTATGTCTTTTTGTGATAAAGTGATTTATCAAATTTATCCCAAGTCTTTTTGCGATAGCAAAGGGACGGGGTGTGGGGATATCAAGGGTGTGATATCCAAGTTGGATTATTTGCAATATTTGGGGGTGGACTTTGTTTGGCTGACCCCCATTTTTTGCTCGCCACAAAAGGACAACGGGTATGATGTGGCGGATTACTACAACATTGAGCCGTCGTACGGCACGATGGAAGATGTGGAGACAATGATTGCGGAGGCCGACAAGCGAGGCATTGGGGTGATGTTTGATATGGTTTTCAATCATACTTCTACCTCGCACGAATGGTTTGCAAAGGCGGTGGCTGGGGACAAAGCGTACCAGGATTATTATTTTTTTAGGAACGGTGACCGTGTGGGCAAGCCGCCCACCAATTGGGTGTCCAAGTTTGGGGGGTCAGCGTGGGAGTATGAGCCCAAAGTGGGCAAGCACTATTTGCATTTGTTTGACAAGACGCAAGCCGACCTCAATTGGACAAATCCACAAGTCAGGCAGGAGATGGCGGCCGTTGTCAATTTTTGGAGAGGCAAGGGTGTCAAGGGGTTTCGGTTTGATGTTGTCAATCTGATAAGCAAGGGTGCTTTTGAAAGTGATGGGACGGACGGCAAGCGTTTTTATACGGATGGCCCTCGGGTGCATAGGCACTTGCAAGAACTCAACAAGGACAGTTTTGGGCAAGACCCGGATTGTGTCACGGTGGGCGAGATGTCAAGCACCACAATACAACATTGTTTGCAGTATGCAGGGGCGGGCAAAAACGAACTGTCTATGGTGTTTAGTTTTCATCACCTCAAAGTGGACTACAAAGATGGCAACAAGTGGGCATTGAAACCTTTTGACTTTGTGGGGCTCAAACAGTTGCTTTTTGATTGGCAGATATGGATGCAAGAGGGCGATGCGTGGAATGCCTTGTTTTGGAACAACCACGACCAGCCGAGAGCGGTATCAAGGTTTGGGAATGACGAAAAGTATGGCAAGCAATCCGCCAAGATGTTGGCTACGGTGATTCATTGTTTGCGGGGGACGCCTTATATTTATCAGGGTGAAGAAATAGGGATGACCAATGCTTGCTTTGAGGGCATTGAAAAGTACAAGGATGTGGAGTCTCACAATGCGTATGCCTTGCTCAAAGAAAAGGGTGTGGGCGAGAAGGAGATTTTGAGAATCTTGGGGGAGCGGTCCAGGGACAATGCAAGGACGCCGATGCAGTGGGACGGGAGCAAAAATGCGGGTTTTACAGCGGGGACACCGTGGATAGAGGTTTGCAAAAACTACAAAAAAATCAATGTCAAAAAAAGTAAAAAAGATAAAGATTCTGTTTTGGAACACTACCGATCCTTGATACAACTCAGAAAAAAACATAAGGTGATTGCCGAGGGGCGGTTTGTGCCACTGCTTGATGGGCACAAAAGAGTGCTTGCGTACTTGCGTGTTTTGGGGGATGTCAGTGTGATGGTGGTATGTAATTTTTTTGACACCGTAGAAGTGTGTGATATGGGGGTGGATATGGCGGGGTACAAGGTGTTTTTGAGCAACTACAAAAAAAGTGTGGTGCATAGGCATATGGCTTTGCGGCCGTATGAGTCGTTGGTGTTGATGAAGTCGCAAGACATAAGAGAGTAAAAACAGGCAAACAAAACATAAAGTCACAATACAAAACAACCTAGAACTAGGGGTGACCCTTGGCAAGATGAAAAAAGCCTAAAAAAGGAAAGGTGAAAAATGGAACAAGAAATTGAAAAACTGGTGGAGTTGGTGGGAGGCAAGGACAACATTTTGAGCGTGTCCCATTGTTTGACAAGGCTCAGATTTGTGCTCAAAGACAAGAAATTGTTTGCGGTGGAACAACTTGAACAAATGGATGTCGTCAAGGGTTGTTTTCAGACAGGGGAGCAAAGCCAAATCATTGTGGGGCCAGAGGTGCCCAAAGTGTACGAAGCGCTCGTCAAGGTGACGGGTATCAAAGCGGACAGTGTGGCTGAGGGTAAGGCGTTGGCACGCTCCAAAAAGAATTATTTGCAACGATTTGTGGCACTCTTTGCGGATGTGTTTGTGCCCATTTTGCCCGCCATTGTGGCAGCGGGCTTGTTGATGGGTATCAACAATGTGCTCTCCAATCAAGGCATTTTTTGGCAAGATGCATCTATTTTGGACAAGGCACCGGGAATTCAAGGGATTGCGGGCATCATCAATATCATAGCCAACACCTCGTTTGTGTTTTTGCCTGCGTTGGTGGGTTGGTCTGCCGTCAAGCGTTTTGGAGGTAATCCATTGCTGGGTGTTGTGTTGGGGCTCATTTTGGTGCATCCGGACCTTATGAATATTTATGATTTTGTCAACCCTGACAATGCAAGCAAGGTGCAATATTTTGATTTGTTTGGATGGAAGATTGCAAGGGTTGGGTACCAAGGGCAAGTGTTGCCTGTGTTGTTGGCATCCTTTTTGTTGGCAAAGACGGAACTCTTTTTGAAAAAGCGGACACCGGGCACCATACAGTTGTTGGTGGTGGCACCCGTTGCTTTGTTGGTGACCGGGTTTGTGACGCTCGTGGGCATTGGTCCTGTGATGAGAGAGGTCAGTACGGGGATTACCAAGTTCTTTGTTTGGCTGTTGGAAAAACAACCCATTCTTGGTGGGGCGTTGTTCAACTTTATACAACCGCCGTTGGTGATTACGGGTATGCACCACTTGTTCTTGGGTGTCAACATTGCGATGCAAGGTGAGTTGGGGTATACTTATTTGTGGCCGATTAGTGAGATGGTCACGACGGCACAGGGGGCGGCGTGTATTGCGATGTACTTTGTGCTCAAAAAGAAAGACAAGTTGCGTGGGGTTGCGATCAGTTCTACGGTGTCGGCGTATACAGGTATCACGGAGCCTGCGATTTATGGAATCAATTTGCGGTTTAGGTATCCGTTTTTTGCCGTGATGATATCCTCAGCGGTGGGCGGTGCGTTTGTGGCTAGTTTTGGTGTGCGTGCAACGCTTGGTTTGGGGGGTGTGTTGTCCATCTTGTCGGTGCAACCAAACTATTGGCTTGCGTATGGGATTGGTTGGGGCTTGACCTTTGTTTTGACCATCGTGCTCACGCTCGTGTTTCACAAAGTGTTTGGCAAAAAGAGAGCCCTTGCAGAGGCTGCCAAAGCAAGTGTGGTATCAGGTGAGACCGCAAAGGGCAAACAAGAATCAACAAAGAGTGTTGTAGTGGCAAGTGATGCAACCACACTAGATGTACAAAAAGAAACAAAGATGGATGGGGTAGAGACAACCGTAGAGATGAATAATGATGCCAAAGAGCAGGCGATGCGTGAAGAGCCCCAAGCAGAGATTGTGGAAAAGGGTGTGTTGTACAGTCCGCTCAAAGGGGTGTTGTTGCCTATGCAAAGGTCCAAAGACAAGACTTTTGCCGAGGGGATTTTGGGAGAGGGTGTTTTGATTGTACCGAGTGAGGGCAAGGCGTATGCACCTTGTGATGCCACCGTGGTGGCGGTCACACCCACCAAGCACGGGGTCGGTTTGTGTGCAGACAATGGTGCCGAGATTTTGATACACATTGGGATTGACACCGTCAAGTTGGGTGGCAAGTATTTTGAGGTCAAGGTGGCGGTGGGCGACAAGGTCAAAAAAGGGCAGTTGCTCGTGGAGTTTGACCTTGACAAGATTGTGGCTGAGGGATTTGAGATAGAGACACCGATGGTTGTGAGCAACAAAGAAAACTTTGCGGGAATCACTGCAAGTGTGCCTGAGGGTGTTGTGCAAGTGGGTGATAGATTGCTTGTACTCCAAGACAAAGTACAAGAGCGTGCGGCTGTGGAGAGTGAGGGCGTTAAACCAGAGGTCGTATCGGTGATGAGTGAGGATGAGAAGGAGGAAAATGGATGTGAAGAAGGTGTCTCAGAGACCGTGTTGGTGATGGATGAGGGGAGTGGGGCTGAAAAGGGAGAATCTGAAATGGCAACCGTGATGGAAGCCGATGAGGCTGCGGATGCAAGCCTTGCACCCAAGGAGATGGGGACAACCACAGAGCCCAAGCCAAAGAAGACAACGGTACCAAAGGCGAGTGGTGCAAAAAGTAGTGGCGTGAAAAAAACGGTTGCAAACAAAGCAACGGGTGCAGGTGCAAAAGCAACGAGTACCAAAACAGCGAGTGGGGCAAAGACTGCGGGCACCAAAACGGCAAGCACAAAGCAAGCAACCTCCAAAAAAACGAACACAACCAAAAAATAAAGACTGGGATAAACAAAGGAAAAACAAATGAACATTGCGTTGGATAAAATTGCATTTAGTCGCTATGGGGCGTATTTGAGTTTGGCACAAGATGAGGTGGATGGCAACCTGCTCCTTAAATCTCTGCGTGGCAAGTCAAAAAGTCACCCCAACATTTTGAGTTTTGCCGTATTTGAAAATGGCAAAGCCTTGTCGTACAAGGTGAGAGCGGATTTTTTTGTGGTCACCCTTGTGTTGGATGACAAGCGAGAGATTGGGATTGCCTATGATGGGCAAGAGCGGCTTTTGGTCAAAGGCGACAATATGCAGGGGATTACACTCGTGTTGGACACAATGCCCGTGTACAACTTTGAGTACAATTATTTGTTGGGCAAACCGGACAACTGCTATGCGGTGGTCAATAGTTACAAAAACCTTTGCAAAAACTTGGTGTATGCGGCAAGAGATGGGGGGGCGATTGCACTCCATCAAAAACTAAGCGTGGATACAAGTGGGAGTGCAAAGAAGGCTGCCAGTGTGGCGGAGATACACGCAACCCCCAATGACTTGGGGGAGATTTGTGTGGTCATAGAGGATATTGCTACGCATATGGCGGTACCGCAAACGAGAGTCTTTGATTTTGTGGAGGCTGTGCAAAAAACCAAAGATGATTTTGCCAAGTTTTGTGGCAAGCAAGAATTTGCCAAGGGATACAAGCAAAGTGCTGTTTTGGCACAGTATATTTTGTGGAGCGGGTTTGTGCGTGCGGAGGGTAATCTCAAAAGGGACGCCTTGTATGCGAGCAACCGAGACTTTTTGGGTGTGTGGAGTTGGGACCATTGTTTCAATGCCTTGGGCGTGGCGGTGATGGATACCAAACTTGCCTATGACCAACTTGCTTTGCTGTATGACCATCAAGACAAGATGGGGCAGATTCCTGGGTCGGTCAGTGATTCTACCATACGGTGGAACTTTACCAAGCCGCCCATTCAAGCCTTGTTTTATGGGTTGCTTTGGGACAAGTTGGGTTTGTCAAAGGCACAAAAAAAACAGGTGTACGCACAAATCAAAACACAAATTGAATTTTATTTGACCTATAAAGACTGTGATGGGGATGGGCTTTGCGAGTATCACCACGGCAATGATAGTGGACAAGACAATAGCACGGTCTTTGAGGCGTACGAGTTGGTGGACGCCCCCGACCTCAATGCGTACTTGTTGCTTGCGATACGGTTTTTGCAAGATTTGGCTGGCAAACTCAAACGCAAGAAAGAAGTTGCAAGATGGCAACAATGCGGGGATGACTTGACAAAAAAATTCTTGGAGCACTTTTTGCAAGATGGATTGCCCTATGCGTACAAGACGCTCACCAAGACAAAGATAGAAAGCGAGGCGTTGTTGCCGTATGTGTGTTTGCTTTTGGGCGACATCTTGCCACAAGAGGCACGCACAAAAATGGTGCAAAAATTGCGTGATGACTTTTTGACAGGGTACGGGATTGCTACCGAGTGCACCAAAAGCCCGTTGTATGCCGACGATGCGTATTGGCGTGGTCCTATTTGGGCGCCTACAACTTTTTTGATGGTGACCGCACTCAAAAAGTGTGGAGAGAGCAAGTTGGCAAAAGAGGTTGTAGAGCGGTTTTGCAAGATGGTGGACAAAGAAGGGTTTGCTGAAAACTTTGATGCTTTGCGTGGCGTGGGTTTGCGTGACAAATCGTTCTCTTGGACGGCGGCGGTGTTTTTGCATTTTGTTGCCAATGAGGCTTTGGTGTGAGTTGGTGATGCTTGCAAAAGGAGTGCCCAAAAAAATTGGAAAAAGAATAAATTTTGTCTGACTTGCAAAAAACGCTTGCCAAAAAGTTTTTTTTGTGGTAAAATATAAGGACATAAAAAATAGTAAAAAAGAATAAAGACTATTTTGATAGGAGTAAAAAAATGGCAAAGGCTAAATTTGACAGAAGTAAGCCCCATGTCAATGTTGGTACAATAGGCCACGTTGACCACGGCAAGACAACTTTGACAGCGGCGTTGGCAACAACCCTAGCAGCCAAAGGTCTAGCCAAAAAAATGCGTTATGATGAGATAGACAAGGCGCCAGAGGAAAAGGCAAGAGGTATCACCATCAACACGGCACACGTGGAGTATGAGAGCGAAAAACGCCACTATGCACACGTGGACTGCCCAGGCCACGCTGACTATGTTAAAAACATGATTACCGGTGCGGCGCAAATGGACGGTGCAATCTTGGTTGTATCCGCAGCAGATGGTCCAATGCCTCAAACAAAAGAGCACATCTTGCTTGCTAGACAAGTTGGCGTTCCAAAGATTATTGTCTTTTTGAACAAAGTTGACTTGGTGGATGATGCAGAGTTGATTGAACTTGTTGAGATGGAAGTCCGTGAGTTGTTGTCTGCAAACCAATTCCCAGGAGATGACACTCCTATCATCAAAGGTAGTGCTGCAAAAGCATTGGCAGCGGCTACTGAGGGCAAAAACGATGATGCTGCACTCAAACCAATCTTTGAGTTGATGAATGCACTTGACAGTTATATCCCTGAACCAAAGAGAGAAGTTGACAAACCATTCTTGATGCCTGTGGAAGATGTATTTACGATTTCTGGTCGTGGTACCGTTGCTACTGGTAAGGTTGACCGTGGTATGGTCAAAATCCAAGACAAGGTGGAGATTGTTGGTTTGAGACCAACCAAAGAGACCACCGTTACAGGTATTGAGGCTTTCAGAAAATCACTTGACTTTGCACAAGCGGGCGACAATGCTGGTTTGTTGTTGCGTGGTGTTGAGCGTAAAGATATTGAGCGTGGTCAAGTATTGGCGGCTCCAAAATCAATCACTCCACACGCTGAGTTTGAGGCTGAGATTTATGTCCTCAAAAAAGAAGAGGGTGGTAGACATACTCCTTTCTTCAACGGCTACCGTCCACAGTTCTATTTTAGAACAACCGATGTAACCGGAACGATTGACCTACCAAAGGGCGTTGAGATGGTTACTCCTGGCGACAATGTCACAATCAAAGTTTCTTTGATTGCACCAATCGCTGCTGAGCAAGGTGTGCGTTTTGCTGTCCGTGAAGGTGGCCGTACCGTTGGTAGCGGTGTCGTTTCCAAAATCCTTAAATAATCATTGGCAAACAAGCCAAACAATCAAAACCCCCTTTGTGCAATCCGAACTTGCACAAAGGGGGTTTTTTGTTTTTGGTAGGGTGGTCGTAGAGAAAGAATGGTGGTATTGTGTGTGGTGACAAAAAAGGTTGGTTCCTGCACTGGTTTTTTGGGGCGAAGAATGACAAAAACACTTGAATCCCAAGTTGTTTTGGCAACCCTTGCTTGCGGGCGTAGAAATAAAGGGGGTGCGGATGTGAAAATGAATATTTAAAATATATAGAAATTTAACCAAAAACACTTGACACGCATATACATAAGTGGTATAATGTAGGCAAACGAACAATGAGAGTTGTGAATTGGTAATTTGTAAATGTTGTAAGGGTGTTTTTTGTGTGTGGCTGAATTTTGTGGAGCCTGTACACAAAAGGAATGAAACACGCTTTGCA
>WQZE01000012.1 GCA_009780875.1 Bacillota bacterium
ACAGTGTGGAGGAGCATCAAGATAGTTGAGGTGTGGAGATATACATACAAGTGTTTCCCTGCGTGTATGTGCTCTATAAAGAGTAAAATGCCAGTCCGCCCTCGTGGCCACGAGAGGTACATACTGTGTTGTATGTAAGGCAGGGACAGGACAGGACAGGGGAGCCCGGCTTTGTAGGTAGCGGGTGCACGCCCTCACGCTACGCTTTGGGAAAGGAAGAGGGTGGGGTGTATAATTTGTAGTGAGGTTGCCAAGACAAGTGTGCTTGGCAGGGAGAGAGTTTATGGAAATTATTGCCATTGTTTTGGGTGTATTGAGCCTAGGGATTTTGGTGGCTTTGTTGGCAAAGTCATTTGGAAAAAAGAGGGTGATAGGCAATGGAGTGGTGTCATCTGGTGAGGGTGTAGAAACGCAACAACTGCTTTTGGGTTTGCAACAATCACAAATGAAAGAAATGGAGAATCTATTGCGAAGGAATGCCTTGGAACAAATAGAGAGGGTAAGAGCAATTTTGCAAGACAACACGGACAGGCAGTTTGAAAGATTTGCCAATCTTGAAAAGCGTATCACGGAGACACTGAGACAAGGGCGAATGGAGCAAAGTGATGGCACGGAGAAGATGAGAAAAGAAACGGGGGCGACGATTGAAACGATGAAAGAGAGTGTCAACAGATCGCTTTATCAAATAGCACAGAGCAACTCGGAAGGCATTAAAGAGGTCAAGAGTACACTAGAAAGCAAGATTGTGGATTTGCAACAAAGCAATGAGAAGCGATTGGAGCAAATGCAGGGAATTGTGGATGAGAAACTGCAACAGACCTTGGAGACAAGATTGTCGCAATCTTTTGAACTGGTGAGCAAGCAACTCAACTCGGTATCAGAGGGACTTGGGGAAATGAAGAACTTGGCATCCGATGCCAAAAGTCTCAAAAATGCGTTGATGAATGTCAAAGAAAGAGGGACTTATGGCGAGGTGAGGTTGGAAAAATTGTTGTCGGATATTCTTGCCCCGTCCCAATACGCACGCAATGTGCAAATCAAAAAAGGATGTTTTGTTGAGTTTTGTGTGCAATTGCCGGGCAAAGGGAGTGAGGAGGCGGTATTGTTACCCATTGATTCCAAGTTTCCGATAGAAGATTACAACAGACTGATCGATGCTGACAACAAACAAGAATTGGAAGACGCAAGGAAGGCACTGGCGGTGCAAATACGAAAATGTGCCAAAGATATTTGTGACAAATACATTGACCCGCCAAAGACCACAGATTTTGCTTTTATGTTTTTGCCTACTGAGGGATTGTATGCCGAAGTTGTACAAAATGCGGCGTTGTTTGAGGAGTTGCGTGTCAAATACAAAATCACGGTTGTGGGGGCAACTACGCTATCGGTCATTTTGGATTCGTTGCAAGTAGGTTTCAAAACGCTGGCCATAGAACAACGCTCCGTGGAGGTGTGGAACGCCTTGGCGGGGGCAAAGAAACAATTCTTTGAGTTTGAAAAAGTGCTGACCAAAGCACAAGACCAAATCAAGACTGTTGACAAGACACTGGAAAACCTTGTAGGAACAAGGACAAGAGCTATCAATAAATCGCTCAAAAATGTGGAGTTGCCGTTGGGGTACGAAACCCCGCTTGCACTGGAAGAAGGTGATTTGGAGGAGGAAGTGGTGTGAGGCGCAAAGAGTGTAGAAAAGGACAGGAAAGCGTTGGTGACTGGGGATACGATACAGTGTGTTTGTTGAGATTTTTTGGTGGTTTTTTATAAAGCAATTGCAAATAAGGAAAGAAAGGTGAGAAAATAAAGCAGATGAAAGCAAGATAAAGGGAGAGTGAAATGGAGAACTCGGATTGGATTGCGTTGGCGGGGGTGGTTGTATCAGCTATTGTTGGGATGGGGGGTGGATTGTTGCTATGGGTGCAGTTGCGGAGTGGTCAAAAAATCAAGAGAATGGAGTTGGTTGCACAAATTGTGAATCAGTGCAGGTTTTCAGATGAGATGATGGGTGTGTTTTATTTGTTTGATTATGGGGTGGAGTGGTACAATGATTCGTTTCACAATACAAGGGAGCCACAAGGCAAGGTGGATAAATTTTTGTCGTATTTGAGTTATTTGTGCTGGCTCAAATCAGTAGGGGCTTTGACCAAAATTGAGTTTGGGGGCGTGGGGTATATGGTGGCAAGGAGTTTGCAAAATGGGCAAGTGCAGTGCTATTTGTGGAATTTGTATCATTGGTCAAAAAAGATGGGGGCTGGGAGTGCATTTGTGTCATTGATTGAGTATGGGTTGAAAGAACGGTTTGTGGATAGAGTTGTTTTTGAAAACAGTGATGACAAGGTGAGTGGGTACACAAAACGACTTAATTTTTGATAAATAGGCAACACACACCGTATGCTGGCGTGTGTTGTTTTTTGTTGTGGATGATGGAGAGTGTGAGAGGTGGACGGGCTGTGAAACAAAAGGGGCTGGGGTCAATCGTGATACCTTGCTATGGTTGTCACAAAGTGGCTGGAAAAACTTTACAAAATGGGAAAAATTTGGTATAATGGATATTGTACACAAAAATTGGGAATGTGAATTTTTGTTTTGTAAGGAGTTTTTTATGAAGAAGTTTTTGAGTGAGATGGGTGGAAGGATTGGTAGGGTTTTTGGCAAGGGGCGTGTGGCGGATGAGGGGGAGAGATGGGATGAGCGGATTGTCAAAAGCAAGGATGGGGATTTGGTGGAAGAGGCGGACCGTTTGGGTATCGTGAGTTTTGGTGCGGAGTCTGGGGGGCGTGTGGGGTCCAAGGGACAGGCTGTTGAGGTCAAGAGAGTGATGCCTGTGTGCGTGGGCAATTTTTTGGCGAGAGAACAAGGGCAAGTTTTGCAACAAAAGATGGACAACTATGAGGGTTGTGTTTTGTTGTATGGTGCGTCGGGTGCGGGCAAGAGTATGGTGGCTGCTGGGTATGCGGAGCCGTACCTTGGCAAGGATGTGTACACACATATTGTGTGGGTGATGGCTGAGAGCGGCGCGCCTGTGCGTGACCAATTGTGGGACTATGGCGTGCGTGCCAAATTGACGGGGGCAGAGAGCAAGGAGCAGGAGAGCGGACTTGCGGGTGTGCTTGAAAAACTGAACAATGCACAAACGCTTGTGGTGATGGACGGCGTGCAGGCGTACGGACAGATTGCACCGTTTTTGGACAAACTTGACAAAGCCAAGGTCATTGTGACAGCGGTGGACAAGGCGTCGTTTGAGGGTATTGATGCGGGGCGTCAAATAGAGGTGGGGCGTGTGAGTGCCCAAGAGGTCAAGGATTTTGCAACCAAGATGGGCGTGTCTGCTGAGGTGATGGCAGAGGGCGTGCAGGAGTTTGTGGACAAGTTTGGCTTTGATGTAGCGGTGTTGGTGCAAGCGGTGTGCGGGCTCAAAGTGTCGGGCGTGCAAAGTTTGGCACAATACACGGAGACATTGGAGTCGTTGTTGCAAACGACGGAGATGGTTGCGTTGATGGCAGATGCCATTCAAGGTGACAACAAAAAAGAGGGCGAGGTCTCTGTGGGGGTCTTGAAGCAAAGGTATGATGCGGTTGTGGAGGATGCACACAAAGAGTTTTTGCTCTATTGTGCGATGACGGACATACAAGATATCACGGTGGATATCTTTTTGGATTTGGATGGCAAACCCAAGGAGTATTTGAGTGAGGCGTTGAAAGCCGTGCTGATGGAGCCGACCGGTTTTGGAAAAATGGTGGAGAGTCTGGACAAGGCGGGCTTGCTACGGTTTGTTGGTTTTGGCAAGGGCGTGATTTTTGTGCCCAAGACACAACGGCAAATTTTGCAGTGGGTGGACGCACAAGGAGTTGACAAAATTGCACGCAGAGTGAGAGCGTGTGTGGCTGAACAAAAAACCAAGTTTGAGACCAAACCACAGATGGCGCAATTTTTGCAAGCGTGTGGGGTGGTGGAGTTTGCTGTCAACAGAGCCTATGGGCAGTTTGTGAAAAACGGGAAAAAGATAGACAAGGGCGAGGGTGACAAGGAGACCAGCGAAAAGCATTGGATAGAAGCGGCGGCTTGCTGTTTTTGGTTGGGGGATGGATTTGTTGCTTTGGGTGCGTATGACCAGGCCTTGGAGTCGTATGACAAGTCGTTGGATATGGCGATGGCGGTGCGAGGTGAAAAGCACGCAAGTGTGGCTGCCATCTACAACAACTGCGGCATTGTATACCAAGAGCAAGGGGAGTACGGGCAAGCGATGCGTTGCTATCAACACGCTTTGGAGATTGCCAAGGCGGTGTGGAAAGACGGGAAGTATCCTGGCGTGGTGGTCACCTATCACAACAACCTTGCTACTTTGTACAAGGCACAAGGCAACTTTGAAACAATGAGAAAGCATTGCGGTGAGGCTTTGGTGATTGCCAAAACCGTATGGGGCGACAAGCACCCCAAAGTTGCCACCATCTACAACAGTATGGCAAGAGTGTATACCGCACAAAAAGAGCACACCAAGGCGATTGCGTGTTATGGCAAGGCGTTGGAGATTGCCAAAGCGGCGTGGGGCGGCAAGCACCCCAATGTGGCTGCGACCTATTATAATTTGGCAGCGGGGCACCAAGCAGAGGGTGCGTATGAGTTGGCGATGGAGTGCTATGGGCGTGCTTTGTGTATTGCCGCCGAGTCTGAGGTGGTGTCACACAAGAGTCCTATTGTGATGAGTCTTGTGCTTCATATGGAGACCTTGCTCAAAAAGAAACCTGAATGCAAAGTGCAACTCACCAAAAAAGCGGTACAGTTGCTCAAAAGATATGAGCACAAGCCAAGCAAGTAAGAGCGGACGATTGTGGCGTGTGATGGATGGCAGGTGTGATGGAGTTGTGCAATCCCAACAAACACAAGGATGCCAATTGGGTTGTTGTAAAATGAGTTGAGAACAATCTTTGCCATCATTGTGGCGAGTGGTTGGGTGTGAATGAGTTCGGATTGTGAACCAAGGGATTTGGGCATACTAACCAAAGAAGACGGACAAGTGGTTTGTCCAAGAGAGATTGTTTTGAAAAAAAGCAAACCAACTGTAAAAGATTGACAGTTGGTTTGTTTTTGATTTGGTGGCTGGATGGTTGACAAGTGCGGTGGAGTTGTGGTATAATAAACATAATAAACGCAAAATTTGAATAAGTGGTTGTACGACCGATTGAAATCAAGCGTTGCACGCTTAGGGAGCGGTGCAAAATGATGGCAGAATCATCAATATGAAAAGTGTGCTTGGGGTGCAAAAGATGGATGGTATTGGTGTGTTGTGTTGTGGATTTGTGGACAAGCACGGAGGAGTGTTTTTATGGCTTTGATAAAATGTCCAGAATGTGGGCGTGAAGTGAGTGACAAGGCGGCGGCGTGCCCGCAATGTGCCTATCCGATTGCGGGTGTGAGTGTGCCGATGGTGCCGAGCGTGGTGGAGCCTTTGGGCAACAAGGCGCCTATGTTTGCACCTCCTGAAAATACTTTTGACAAAGAGCAAGAGGTTGCCAATCTTTTTGCTTTGCGTGTGGGTTTGCAAGATATTGCGGACAGCATTGTGGGTATCAAAAAAGAGTCTGAAAAGGCGATTGCGAGCAGTGAGGAAATCATCACGGATTTGTGGGAGAATGTGCGAGCGTTTAAGGATGAGTTCAAGTTCTCTGCACACCTTGGGTTTGCTGGACAGAGTGGCAACTCCTTTGTTTTTTATGCAAGACAAAATCCTTTTTATGACAAGATTTGGAAACTGATAAGAGACAAGTACAATTTTGTCAACGCCAAGGATGACAGTTTGGAGACGCTTGAAAAGTTGTTTGAGTCTGACTTGTCGTACAATTGTGATTATAGCCGATTGCAAGAAAAAACGGTGATGCGTGGTTTGGAGATTCTCAAAGAGATGGAGACTCTTGTAAACAATGTGGACGAGAAGAGTGCGGTGTTCTTTGATGAGTACCAAGGTTTGAGACTTGACAATGAGTTTGGCGACAAAGAGGCGAGACAAAGATTTGTTTTTAATGTGGAAATTAGAGATGGTTGCGTGTTTGAGAAATCAGGGATGCACAGCACAGAAAAAACGGATATGAAAAACAAAAAATTGGTGGTCAAAAATGCGTATGATGTTGCCGAGGTCAGAGCGTATTATACAGCGGTGCGTGCCAACAAAGAGAAGTTTGTAAAACTGCTTGACCCTTTCAAGGCGATACTCAAACACTGCATCAAGATTGCGGTACAAAAGGAATGCATCCAAGAAAACCGTAACAATATTGATGCACAAAAAAAGAGCAAGTTCCCCAAGTTGCAAAAGGCTTTTGAGAGTCTTGTGCAAAAACATACGCTCATACACGAGAGTGATTTTGGGGCGGCAGACTATATGTTGTATTTGTTTATCACCAATAGAGCGGATACAATGAAAGAGGCTTTGCAATTGCTTGATTCCGAGAAGAGAGATGAAAGATTGGATGCGAGTACGGAAGAGGCGTCATCTTATATTGAGCGGAACTTTTATTATATCATCAACAACTTGGGCAAGAAGTTTACCAAGGCTTTGCAAACACTGTCACTCAATATCAAAATGGAGCAGTTGACGCAAATCCAAGCGACGATGATGTCAAGCGGCAAAATTGCACAAATCATTCGTGAGGCGCAACTCAATGCGTACAGGGTGCAATAAGCATCTTTGTGGGTGGAGTGTTTGGGAAGAGAGTGTGGTTTTGGGTATGTGTTGAGGTGATGGTGCAAAGGGTGATGGCAAGAAAAAAGAGTGTGTGTTGATTGGGTAGTGGCAAAGTGAGTGTGATGGATACAAGAAAAATAGATTTTGTACCACGCCAAAAGTGGCGTGGTACATCGTACAAAGTGAATACAGGTGAACCCAAGGCGAGTGCTAGGGTGGAGAACAAAAGAAAACAATAAAAAGATGGGGACATCTTTTGAGGTGAATGATGAATATTTGGCACGATATAAGAAAAGAGAGGGTGACCGCTGAGAGATTTGTTGCGGTCATTGAGATAACCAAAGGCTCACAAAAAAAGTATGAGATGGACAAGGAGACCGGGCTTCTTGTCCTTGACCGTGTGTTGCATACTTCTACGCACTACCCAGCCAACTACGGGTTTTTGCCGTTGACCTATGCGGATGACAATGACCCATTGGATGTATTGGTTTTGTGCAGTGAGCCGTTGGAGGGGATGACCTTGGTGGAGTGTTATCCGATTGGTGCGGTCAGGATGATTGATGACGGTAAGAATGATGACAAGGTGATTGCAATACCCTTTGGTGACCCGACTTGGAATCACTACAAGGATATCAAAGACTTGCCACCCCATATTGTGAGTGAGATGATGCACTTTTTTGCGGTGTACAAATCCTTGGAACACAAGACAACGGGCGGTATTGAAATGCTCCAAAAAAACCAAGCGATTGACATTATCAAAAAAAGTCTTGTGGACTACAAAGCAAAGTTTGGAAAAAAATAAAAAGAGAAAAACACTTGCAACGATTGGGGTTGCAAGTGTTTTTTGTGTTTGGGAGGTGGGTATGTTTAGACGGGAAGATTGGGATCGGAAAGATATGTTGGAACAAGAGGATTGGAAGCAAAAGGAGATACTTGCACAAGCAAATTGGAGTCAGAAAAAGTTGGGAGAGGATTGGAAGCTGGGGCAGTTGACGGCCGTAGAGAAAAAGCATATGTTCTTGATTTGCTTTGCTGTGTGGATGGCAGGGTATGTGGTGTTTTGGGGTGTGGCGTTTTTGTTGTATGCAAAGCCAGGTGTTGTGGTTGGGGAGATGGATTTGTTGAACTCTAATTGGGCGGCAGTGTTGTTGCTCAGTGTGTTTGGTGGACTGTGTGCATTGTTACTGTTGGTATCTTTTTGTTTGACGCTCTTGGAAACGGCGGCAAAGAGCAAATGGTCAGAAAGAGTTGCCAAAGTGGGAGCATTGATTTTGCTCTTGTCTATTCTTTTGTTAGCAGGGGTTGTGTGGTTCTCAGCGAGAGGGGGAGCAAAGGATGAGCATCGTCAAAAATTGGATATCGGTTTTTGGGCATTGGGGGTTGTGTTGGTGTTGCTTGTGCCGCCCGTAGTGTATGGGTTGGTGCAAAAATGGGTGAGAAAGGTGCGTGTGAAGAAACAAAATACAAAATGAAATAACTTGAAAAGATTGAATTGTTTCGTTGTATGCAATTGACTTTTTTGTGGGCTGTGATATAATAGAAATATAGTAAGTATATAATTTCTTAAAATTTTTACGAATGATGACAATGAGTTTGCGAAAAATTGGTGGCACAAATGTGTCGCCCAAGGAGTATATATGAAAAATAAAGTTGGAAAAGTAGGTTTTGGATTGGTGGTGCTTGCAATGCTTGTGATGCTTTGCAGTGCTTTTGTTTCTGCTTTTGATGGGAATGGGGGCAAAAGCATTATTGTGGGTCAGTCGCAAGTGCAAAAAATAGTGGGGTCGACGGAAAATATCGCAAGCGATGATGTGATTGGGAAGAGTGCGGAGAGTGGTGAGAACTCGTTGAATGAACGAACCGACTATTGGGATGTTTTTGCGATGGGTAAGTTGATGGTGAGGTCTGTTGGTGATGTGGGGTTGGATGTAGATTTGTATTTTAGTATAGATATCAACTTTGGCACAGATTTATTTAATGGGAAAATCCATCAACTGAATGTGCAGGTGCTTCCGAGGCGTGTGACTGGGGATGCGTATAATTGGGGAGATTTTTATCACTATTTGTGCGGGCGTGGGACGGTGATGGGATTGGGGACAAACAAAGTAGGACTTTCTGTGGAGGTGTATTATACACCAACGGGGCAGGTTGGCACAAATAAGTATGAGTCTGTTTGGGAAATTGGTGGAGGCTATGGGAAGCCTTATGAGAGTAAGGTTAATCAGCAGACCGTGTGGTGGTAAGTTTTTGCAAGTAGGATGTTGCCAATAAATAATTTGAGAGGGGAGACCAAAATGAAAAGCAAAAAGCGAAGAATTGAATTGATTGTTGTGGTAATGCTTGCAGTGGTATTTCTAGCAAGTGTGGTGATGGGGCTTTGTACTCTTGGGGGCAAAAGCAAAGCATTGGAATTGTGTCACATCATTTGCAAGATAGTAGAGGGCTGTTGGTAAAACCTGGTGCTGACACCAAGAGTGATGAGTTTGGGGATTTTCGTGAGCAGGACACACGAGCGGATGATTGGGACACTTTTGATTTGGGAAAAGTGAGGTTGGATTTTGTCAATGGAGGGTATGGGGCTTGGCTGTATTTCAAGGTGAATATACGATTTGGGACGGATTTGTTTCAAGGCAAGATACACGAATTTAATGTGGACGCATCCCCAGTAAGAATAGATAGAGATGATGGGCTTGATATTACGGTGCCAGATGATTGTTATTCGCACTTGTATAGTCGTATGGTTTCCGTAGAGGGATTAGGGTCAAAAAATGTAAAAATCACGCTTGCGTTGGTTTATGATAAGACTGGGTATGAGGGGCAATCCACTTATAGGGCGTGGTGGCAAATTGATGGCGGTTTTGGGAAGCCGTATGAAAGCAAGGTGGAAAATCAAATCGTTTGGTTCTGACAGTGGTCTTTTTGGGTGGCGATAATGAGAGTTGTTGTCGCCTCTTTTTTGGAGTGAGATATGATAAAGATTGAAAACTTGACCAAGAGATACAAGAATGCAGAAGAAGGGGAGCCTGCGGCTCTTTGTGATGTGAGTTTTGAATTGCCAGATAGAGGGTTTGTTTGTGTGTCGGGCAAGTCAGGGTGTGGCAAGACCACGCTCCTCAATCTTTTGGCAGGGATAGATGTGCCTAATGCTGGGAGCATTTTGGTGGATGGAGTCTGCTTGGGGGATAAGTCTCCCAAGCAGATGGATTTGTATCGTAATGCAAGCGTGGGGATGGTGTATCAAGATTTTTGTTTGTTGGATGATTTGAGCGTGGGTGATAATGTGGGGCTTTCACTTTTTTTGCAAGGGCAAGGGTATCAAAAAGAAAAGGTGCGTGAGGTGTTGGAGAGTGTGGGGTTGCGTGTTGGGCAAGGGAGAGCGATACAAGACATTAGTGGGGGGCAAAAACAAAGGGTGGCGATAGCAAGGGCACTCATTAAAAATCCGCAAATCATTTTGGCGGATGAGCCTACGGGCAACTTGGATGGAGAGACTGCGGATGATATTTTTGCTTTGTTTGCAGAGATTGCAAAAACCAAATTGGTGGTGGTGGTGAGTCATGACCAAGAACGAGTGGAGAGGTTTGCGGATAGGGTTGTCAAGTTGGATGAGGGTCGTGTGGTCAAAGATTGTGTTTTGACAGAGGGGGTTGTGCGATTGGCGGAAGTTTGTGCGTGTGAGGTGGGAGTGTGTGATGGGAAGAACCGAGCAACTTTGGGGATGAAAACAGGCAAAACGATGGGGATGGGTTTGCAGATACTGTGGGGCAAAAAAATCAGGGCGCTGCTTAGTGTACTTTTGTCTGCGGTGATGTTTGGTGTTTTTGCTTTTTGCGTGATTGTGTGGCGTGTGGATACGGTGCGAGCAGAGATTGGGTATTTGCATAGTGTGGGGATTGATAAAGTTGTGATGGAGGATTATTACAATCTTGACGCAAATCAAGAGTTGAGAGAGCGTAGTGCGAAAATGGACGAATTGGTGCAAAGGGGGTATGCGTGGGACTTGCAGACAGTGAATGCAAAATATACGGCACAAGGGGATGATGTTTTTGCAAAACACTACAATAGTTCTAGTTATGCTTTGGTGGTGGATGGGCAGGGCAAGGAGTTGGAGAAGCGAATGGGGGTTGAGCCTATGACCGAGGACAGTCGCTTGCCTATTGCAGAAGATGAAATTGCAATCACGGACTGGCAGTTTCAAGTCTTGAAAAACAATGGGTATACAGGGTTTGATGAATCTGGAGTTGGTGGGGATGGAGAAAAAATTGAAATCAACTCGCCACAAGATGTGTTGGATAAGAAGGATATTTTGGTTAGCCTGCGGAGTTGGCGGATGGTGGGGGGGGATGGACCGGGTGGGTTGGTCAGGCGTAAAGTCAAAATTGTGGGGATTTATCAGACGCAGTTGGGGATTTTAGACTATGGGGCAAGTGACACATCTTTGGGGTTTAAGGATGGTTTTTGGAGTGGTGTTTCGCCGATGGGGTTACCCATCATTGGGAGAAGTCTTGCCAATCAATTGGTGCAAAATAGAGATGACAATCTTTATTATTTGGTGGATACGACCCAAGAGAGCGAATTTGGAGAGCATCAAGAAGGGGATACATTGTATAGGACGACCCCCATTATGTGGACTTCTGGCGAGTTTGGAGCGGTGCGTGGGGTGCAAGATATGTTTGGGGAGACGGTGGCTTGGGTAACGCTGGGTGTGGGTATTTTTGCGGGGTTGTTGTTGTGGAATTTGATGAACGGGTGCATTGCAGAAACAAAAAGGAAGATAGGTGTTTTGCGTGCACTAGGGGCGTGTAGGGTGGATATAGGCAAGATATTTGGCACAGTGGCTGCGTGCATAGGGATATTGATGTTTTTGCTGGGGAGTGTGGTGTCGGCGGTTTTTTGCATACTAGCAAATCGTGGTGTTGAGGCGAATCAATACTACAAAAACATTTTTTCGCCTGGGGTGTTGAGTAGTGGGGTGTTATTGCTTCTTTGTGGAGTCATTTTGTTTTTGACCACCTTTGTGCCGATTTGGCGGATTGTAAGGAAAAGTCCCATAGAGGTGATAAAGTATGCGTTGGCGACGAGTTGATGCGGGGCGACCTTGCGAGTGGAGCCGGGATGTGTTTGTGGCTTGATAAAAATAAAAAAATATTTTTTGAAAACCTGTCAAAAACGCTTGACAGGTTTTTTGTATTGTGGTATAATAACAATCTACCATTTGTACAGTATTTTGTTTTTGTGGTCGGCAGGATGGTAATGTTGATTGCGTGGACAAGGTGTGTGTGAGGGGTTGGGTTGATATAGTGCGTGTTTTGTGAGTTTTGTGACCGTGGGTTGCCTTTAAAACTTTTTGAAAATATTTTTGAAAAGTGGCGAAAAACAGTTGACAAAAGATTGCAAAATGTGTTATTATATATAAGCTATCAATTGAGATAGCGTTTTGATTTGGTTGCGAGAGTGACCAAAAGCACAAGTATCAAACTTGTTTGATTGTTTGGATGTCGTAGCGATACGCCAAAAGGACGAGCGAACTTGCGATACCTCTGGCATTTACCCTTGGTTTGATTGTGGCTTTGGCTAGCGATTGAAATTGAGAGGGCAATGCTTTTTTTGTTGCTTTGCACCACGCTGTTGCTGTGGTCTCAAAACTGTTTGCACATTGACAACTGCATAGGAGAGTATTTGTATGAATGCCGTCAAGTCTGCTCGCAAGAGTGGGGGAGATTGTATGCAACAAAATATTCAAATCCAAAATAAATAAGAAGCGAGTAAAATATCTAATAACGAAAGTAATCAAGCAATTGATGAAATCATAAAGTAATTGGTAATACGAATTGCGTAAACGAATAATGGCAACCTAAAATTGTCTATTCTGCAATAAAACCGTGTTTTATAGAGTTATACTAGTTTCTTGCAAATTCTTAAAAATGTCATTTGACATTTGCTGACGCAAGTTGGCAAGTGTTTTTGTCAAAGTAAAGACCATAGTGTTTGACAATGTCAAACATCTAGTAGTAAAAGGATTAGACGAATTCAATCAAGAATTGAATAGTATGAGTGTCATTGAACACTTGTATAGATTAAGCTACAAAGAGCGTATGGTGGATGCCTTGGCATCAGGCGCCGATGAAGGACGCGATTAACTGCGATAAGCCACGGGGAGCTGTAAATAAGCCGTGATCCGTGGGTCTCCGAATGTGGAAACACAATTGGATTAATCTCCAATTACTGTTGTGCGTAAGCACACAGAGGGAACCAGGGGAACTGAAACATCTTAGTACCCTGAGGAAAAGAAAGTAAAAAAACGATTCCTTTAGTAGTGGCGAGCGAACGAGGAAGAGCCCAAACCCATTGTAGAAATACGATGGGGGTTAGGACTGCATTTAGTATTGTTTGAGGGTAGGTGAAGTTTAGTGGAAACGGCACCAAAGAGGGTAATAGTCCCGTAACCGACACCCAAGAGCAGCGAGCAGTATCCAGAGTACCGTCAAGCACGAGAAATTTGGCGGGAATGCGGGAGGTCCATCTCCTAAGGCTAAATACGACCTGATGACCGATAGTGTACCAGTACCGTGAGGGAAAGGTGAAAAGTACCCCGTGAGGGGAGTGAAATAGTACCTGAAACCGTATGCTTACAAGCAGAAGGAGGGCAACGCAGCAATGCAGGCCTCACTTCGTACTTTTTGTAGAACGGACCGGCGAGTTATGATGTCTTGCGAGGTTAAGTATCTAAGATACGGAGCCGAAGCGAAAGCGAGTCTTAAATGGGCGACTTAGTAGGATGTTGTAGACCCGAAACCTAGTGACCTAACCATGAGCAGGATGAAGCGGGGGTAAAACCCCGTGGAGGTCCGAACCGACTCCTGTTGAAATAGTAGCGGATGACTTGTGGTTAGCGGAGAAATTCCAATCGAACTGGGATATAGCTGGTTCTCCTCGAAATAGCTTTAGGGCTAGCCTCAGTATTTAGTATGCCGGGGGTAGAGCACTGAATGGGCTAGGGGCCTTCACGGGTTACCGAACCTTATCAAACTGCGAATACCGTGCATATATGACTGGGAGTCAGACTGTGAGAGATAAGTTTCATGGTCAAAAGGGTAACAGCCCAGATCCACAGCTAAGGTCCTCAAATTGATGTTAAGTGGTGAAGGATGTGCAATTGGTTAGACAACCAGGATGTTGGCTTAGAAGCAGCCATTCATTTAAAGAGTGCGTAATAGCTCACTGGTCGACTGATTGTGCGCCGAAGATTACCGGGGCTAAAACATCATACCGAAGCTTGGGGATTGCAGTAATGCAATCGGTAGAGGAGCAATGTATACACGCTGAAGTCGTATCGAAAGGGGCGATGGAGAGTATACAAGAGAGAATGCCGGTATAAGTAGCGAGAGGGAGGCGAGAATCCTCCCCGTCGAAAGCCTAAGGTTTCCTGGGGAAGGGTCGTCCTCCCAGGGTAAGTCGGGACCTAAGATGAGACCGAAAGGTGTAGTCGATGGACAACAGGTTAATATTCCTGTACTGCCGTACAGTTTGATGCAGGGACACAGTAGGATAGTGTATCCACCCAGATGGTAAGGGTGGCCAAATCGTGAGGCTTGTGAGTAGTGAAGTACGCTCGCAGTAAGGCTAGGCGATGATGGGTAATAAATAAGTGCATGAATTCACACTGGCGAGAAAAGCTGCTAAAATTAGTTGTAAGGCACCCGTACCGCAAACCGACACAGGTAGGCGGCAAGAGAATTGCAAGACGAACGGGATAACCCTTGTTAAGGAACTCGGCAAAATGACCCCGTAACTTCGGAATAAGGGGGGCCTACTGAGGGTAGTTGCTGCAATGCGACGAGAGTATGTAGGCCGCAGAGAATAGGCCCAAGCAACTGTTTATCTAAAACACAGGTCTCTGCGAAATCGTAAAGATGACGTATAGGGGCTGACGCCTGCCCGGT
>WQZE01000013.1 GCA_009780875.1 Bacillota bacterium
CCACAAAATCCTTGGGCAACACACATTTGGCAATGTTGTTGACAAAAAAAGTGGTACTGCCATCGTTTCTAAGCGTGTCTGGCTTGATTTCTCCACTGACCAAGAGTTGTGTGCCGTACACAAACTGCCCATCTTGCAAGAGAGGGCTCAACTGCTCCATTTGGTTGCTTTTGGGGAAAAACATCCCTTTGAGGGTGCTCGTTTTGTCGTTGAGTTCTAGTTTGACATAGGTTTTGCCCGCCTTGGAGACAGCCACCTCAAAAAACGCAACATCGCCACACACCACAACGCTCTTTTTGGGTGTGTCTTTGCAATCTACAATATATTGTGCCGTCGCACAAAGCGTAGTGTCCAAAATTTGCTCACCGTGATCATCCCCTTGCTCCAATCCACCCGCTCGCTCTCCCACCTTGCCGACAGCCATTTTGGGGATACTTTTGGCAAAGGTGTCCAATTTGCCCACCAAAATTTCCACACCACTCACCACAATCTCACGCCCACCCTCTCGTTCCAATTGGGCGGTCGTATCCTGCCCCACTCGCAATACATTGTCTTGCCGTGCCTTGTGGTCAATCCCTCTATCTTGCAACACTATCTCAAACTCCTCACAATATTGGTAGTACAATTGGTCTTTGATTTGCCCCGCAAAATTCACTTTCTCGCTCTTGGCATACTCCCAAACCGAACTCTCCAATTTGAGCGTGACCAAAATCTTGCCATCCTTTTGCGACAAGGACAATCGCTCTTTGGTGACATCACTTGCGATGCTTGGGTGTGCTTTGAGCATCTCAAAAAATCGGGTCTCAAAAATCTTGGCATCAAAATGTGACCCAGTAAAACAAAAAGAATTGGCAAAAAGCGGGCTCGCCAGCACCTTTTGCAACGCAGTCTCTATGACGGCCTGTCCCTTTGCCACCTGTTGTGCAAAACTCTCTGGGTACAAAAAGGCGTATTCTGCCGTTTTGGCAAAAGTATTGTACTCCACGCCCACCAGTCGCAAAAACGCATAGGCATCCTTTGTCAACTTGTCAAATTTTTTTTCAACGATTGATTTTTGCATTTTTCTCTTTTGGTTTTTGACAGGGGCTCCAAATCTTGCCCCCCTGCCCTTTTCTTTATCTGTTTACTTGTTTGCTTGTTTACTTGTTTACTTGTTTACTTGTTTACTTGTTTACTTGTTTACTGACAACCGATTTATTTGGATATCCTGACAGATTTCTTGCACAATGTCATATACAGGTTGGTTGTGGTGGGTCGGGAAACTTGCTGTATCCACATTGTTGTGCACAATCACCCTATAACACACAGACACCTTGCCACCAGCACTCCCACCATAGATTATTTTGATTTGACCCGCTTGTGGTTCGTCTGTCAATGGCATATATTTGAGCAAATATGCACCGCTCACATTCTGCCCAAGGTGGCGCCTTAGTGGCTGATACTTGTTTTGGGTTCCGCAGGCATCGTACTCCACGCCTTGCCAACAGCCATCAGCGTCTTGTCATTGTGAAAAAAATCTGTGCTGTTTTTGTTCAAATCTATGCTTTTGCACCATTTGACAGCCTGTTTTGCAAATTCTGTGGGGTTGCATAGAGCGTCTCTTGCTTGCCTCGCCTTGCCTTGCCTCGCCTTGCCTTGCCTCGCCTTGCCTCGCCTCGCCTTGCCTCGCCTCGCCTTGCCTTGCCTTGCCTTGCCTTGCCTTTTTTAGATTACATTTGACCGCTTGGTCTCCCTCACTATATACACACTTGTTGCGACCTGTCAATCTAATATAACACGATTGCTCTTGTGTGGCAAACAAATACCGGTATTGATGTCTCACTCGGTCCACCCACAACGCAACAAACAAAGTGAGTGGCATCAAACTCAAAATCATACACCCCAACGCCCACACTCTATTGTGTCACCTTCCAACACCCACACAAAACACACACCCAGGATGCTCATTGCAACCGCATAAAGCACGATTCCTCAAAAAAACAAGGGGCTTATTTTTGCCCTAAATGCAATGACCGTCGTTTGACTCCCATAGATAGACATATTTTTCCTGTGCCCCCACACAACAATGAGCGTTGTATGTCCAAAACGCCCTCATTTGTCTCTTTTTGTCTTGTCGGCGTTATGCCACCGCCCTATGAGAGCGTTGCGGTTCACAACGAACTCATTTTTGTCGCTGCCATCACCTTGTCATTATCATCGCCACAAAGACAAGCAAAGTCACTCTATCATATCAAGTTATTCCTGCAATTCTTTGTTGTATTTTTTGCAAAAACAATTTTTCGGCGGTTTGACTGTCTCCTGTGTAGGTGACCTCTCCGTGTTCAAACACCACCGCCTTGTTGTCTCCTCCACCTGCAATCCCAAGGTCAGCATCACTCGCCTCTCCGGGTCCATTGACCACACAACCCATCACCGCAATGGTCAAAGGCATCACACATTGTTGGGTCATTGCTTGTACTTTGTCCACCAAGGCACTCATTGAGTACTTGCACCGACTGCAAGTAGGGCACGAGATGACATTGGCAAAGTTGTTGTCCACTCCAATCGCCCTGAGCAGATTTTGTGCCGCCAACACCTCTTGCATTGGGTCACCTGTGAGGCTTATCCGTATGGTATCCCCTATCCCATCCAAGAGCAGTGCCCCCAACCCAGCAAAAGATTTTGCCAAGGCAATCTCACCCACGCCGCTTTCCGTCACCCCAATGTGCAGCGGATAATCCGTTTGGCTTGCTATCACTCTGTTGGCTGTCAAATTGGTGACCACATCACTTGATTTGAGTCCCAAGACAATTTTATCAAATCCAACCTTTTCCACCATCGCCAGCGTGTCAAGCAAGGATTCCGCCAATGCTACCCCTTTGTCACCCTTGGCTTTTTGCAGGTGCTGCTTGGACACCGAACCACTGTTGACCCCTATCCGTATGGTGGTACCGTTGGCTTTGCAGGCATCCAAAATTTTTTTGATATTGCCCTCACCACCCACATTGCCAGGATTGAATCGTATCTTGGGCACACCCAACTCACTTGCCAGCACCGCCAAACGATAGTCAAACTGTATATCCGCCACGATAGCCACTTTGGGCAAAGCCAAAAGCCTTGCAAAAGTATCCTTGTGGGATTCCCGCTCCCACGCTACCCGTACAATGCCCGCACCCGCCTTGTGCAAAGCCTGGGTCTGCCCCACCGTAGCCTCCCAATCACTTGTATCCGTATTGGTCATTGACTGTATGGCAATGGGCTGGCTCCCCCCAATGGCAATCCCGCCTATTTGTACTGTTTTGGTTTGTTTTCTCATACCGCTCTATTCTTTTACTCTACGCTTGCTTTATACTCTTATACTCTTGTTTTCTTGTTTTCTTGTTTTCTTGTTTTCTTGTTTTCTTGTTTTCTGCTCTCTCTATACTACTATACCACTTTGAGCAGTTCTATCAGCACCACAAAGCCCAAAAGCAACGCAAGCCCCACAAGGTGTATGGCGTTTTCTATGCTCCTTTTGATGGGTTTTTTGCGTATCCACTCAATGATGGTAAAAACAACTTTGCTTCCATCCAAAGCAGGGATTGGCAAAAGATTGAAAATTGCCAAATTGGCAGCAATGAGTGGCAAAAGCACCAAGATATTGAGCGGGTTGGCCTCCGACACGGTGGCAATCGCCCCTACGGTGCTTATGGGTCCGCTGATTTCGTTGAGCCCCACGGCACCCGTAAACATACTGCCAAGTGACCCCAATATCATCCAACTAAATTTGAGCGTGAGCGGCACGCTGTACGCAACACTGTCCCCAAACCCCACATTCTTGCTGACCGCATAGTTGGCAAATCCAAACCCTTGGTATGTCACAGGGATTTTTTGAGGTTGCGGTCTACCATTTTCGTCCAATACAAAGCCGCCGTTCTCGTCCGTCTGGTACACAAGGTTACCGTTCTCATCCGTTTGGTACACAGGGTCACCCTTGTCATTGGTTTGGTATACAATGTTACCATTTTCGTCCGTTTGCGTAATCATTTGCCGTTTGAGCGTCACCGTTTTTTCTTGCCCATCCCGCAAAATCGTGGCTTGTATGACAAGACTATCCACATCATTGCCTTGCTTGACCCAATCTCTTTGTGCCTTGTCCACAAGGTCACTCCAATTTTCCATCACCGACAGCCTGTGCCCATCAATCGCCAAAATTTGGTCATTGATTTTCAAATCATTGTACGCAATGCCCGTGCTTGGATTTTGATATACATCCACCACGCTTGGCACCGCAAATCCCACCACCAAGATATAAAGAAAGGTGAACAATATCGCCGACAAAAAGTTGAACCCTGCCCCTGCTACAAACACGAGTAACCGCTTCCACGGTTTTTGTGCCACAAAGGAGACCGGCTTGCGTGCAACCAAAGAGGCGCCTTGCTCTTTTTCCACCTGAGCGGGTGCGCCCTCTCCACTCACCATCGCCAAGGTCTCTCCTTGCTCTGACGACACTGTCTCGGTAGTGGCGTCATCATTTGCCATATGGGGATGCATATCCTTGGCATTGGCTTGTTCTATCTTGTCTTGCTCTTGCCCGCTCTCATCCACAAAGGCACAATATCCGCCCAAAGGCAACAGCCTCAAAGTAAACTTCTCCCCATTTTTGAGCCGTTTTTGTAGCAATTTGGGGCCAAACCCCACACTAAACTCCGTGATATCAAAACGCAGCCACTTGCCCACCAGGTAGTGCCCCAATTCGTGTATCACAACCATTGCCAACAAAATGACAATCGCCAATAGCAAATACAAAAAGTATTCCATTCTGCTCCTATTTTTTCAAACATTGCCACAATGCTTGACCATCTCTTATCTATCCATTCTCTTGTTGATGGCAAAGCCATCGGAGGTTTTTACACACCTTTCTTGCCGCATCAACCACTATCTCACCAGCCGCTCTCTCACCCCTTGGTCACACGCAAAGGCGGTTTCTATGGTGGGCGTACTTGCAAGATTCATCCCAAAATCCATTTGCAAGGCATTTTGCACAAAAGGCACAATGTCCACAAAGGCAATCTGTCCGCTCAAAAATTTTTGTACGGCCACCTCATTGGCGGTATTAAACACACACGGATATAGATTGTCCTTTTGTATGAGTTGCTTTGCCAACAGCGGTGCCACAAAAACGCTTTCATTCTTTGGCAAAAATCTCAACCCACCCAAAGCGTCAAAATCAAGCCTGCGTGCTCCCACCGGTTGCCTTGCATCCGCAATGGCAAGCATAATGGGGATTTTCATAGATGGATTGGACAGGTTGGCAATGATACTACCGTCATTGTATTCAACCATACTGTGTATTATGCTCTGGGGATGGATGCAGTAGTCAATCTTGTCCGTTTCAAAAAAGTGTTTTGCTTCAATGATTTCCAAGGCTTTGTTGACCATCGTGGCACTATCCACCGTGATTTTGTTGCCCATCTGCCAAGTAGGATGTTTGAGCGCATCTTGCACCGTGACTTTTTCAAGTTGCTCACGGGTACACTCATAGTACGCACCCCCGCTCGCTGTCAACAAAATGCGTGACAACCTTGCCTTGTCTTTTTCCACACGCAAGCATTGTGCAATCGCACTATGCTCACTATCAATGGGCACAATGGTCACACCCTGCCTTTTGGCAAGAGAAAGCACCGCCGTTCCACACGCAACAATACACTCCTTGTTGGCAAGTGCCACATTTTTTTTTGCCCGCAAAGCGGCTACCACAGCGTGCAAAGCAATCATCCCACTGCACGCCACGACCACCAGTTCTGCATCCGTGTCCGCCACACAAGTCAAAGCCTCTTGCCCAAAACACAACCGCACTTTTTTGTCTCGCTGCACCCCTGTTTGCACGAGTGTTTTTACACAATCACTGTCCCTTTTGGACTCGTCATATATTCCCACCGTTTGGGGTGCAAACTCTTTTGCCTGTTCGCACAGCCTCTCCGTTTGATTGCCAAAAGCACACAGACCCACCACCTCAAACTGCTCTCTATACGCCCGTATCACATCCAGCGTTTGACAACCAATACTCCCGGTAGAACCCACCACAAAGATTTTTTTCATATTTGTCAACCATCCACCCCCACCACACACAAAGCACTCACCACACAATCGCCACCCACTCTTTGTTTATCTCTTTCTTTGCCCATATGATACCCCGGTTTTGCAACCAACGCCCAAGAGAGCCCACCACAAAGATTATTTCACATTTATCAACGGTCCATACTTCACCAAAGCAACTGCCGCACACTACCGCTCATTGACTGATTGCATACCCGTATGCAATCGTGTTTGCTCAATCACCGTTTCTTTTGGACTCTCCCTATATCCCATCGTTTGGGTTAAACTCTTTACCTGCCACACAACCGCTCTTTGATACCAAAAGCCTACCCGCCGCATTACACTACTCTCTATACACCGTGCAACTTCCAGCGTCCCAAACCCGCTCATAGTCCGTCACCCAAAGACTCCTATCATACAACCCAACCCGCTTTTTATCACACACAACCATCTATGAGGTTCTTTGCCTTGTTTGAGTACAATTCAAAATCTCTTGCTCCTTCCCTTGCACCCAAAGCCAAAAGTCTTTGACCGCACCTATCCCCCAAGCGTAGGCACCACGACATTGGCGACGCCAAAACAAAAAGCATATACAAAAATCGCAACAATCATCATCCCATCAATGCGGTCCAAGACACCACCGTGTCCTGGCATAAAGGTGCCGTAATCTTTTTTTCCACACACCCTTTTGATATAGGATGCCATAATGTCCCCAAATTGATTGAGCACCGACCCCGCTACCCCAATGGTCAAAAAGTAAGCAATATTGGTGGTTGTAGTCCCCTCAAAAAGTCGTGTGTGCAACCAACCAAATTTGGCAAATCCATACACCACCATTGCAGCAACCACACCACCAAACAACCCACCCAGTGCCCCACTGACCGTTTTTTTGGGGCTCAGCACAGGCGCAAGTTTGCGTCCCTTCAAAGTTCTGCCCACCAAATACGCAAAGGTATCCGTGAAACTAGACACCAAAAAGGTCAACAAGATAGCGGTCACCCTCAACTCATCCAAATACCCAATCGCCAACAAATAGACCATCATAGACACCGGATAAATCACCACAAACAAGGTGGTAAAAATATTTCTAATATCCACAACATCCGGCTTTTTTTCGTCCGCCTCTTGCCCGAGCGACGCCTTTTGCAAGGCGGCAATCTCCTCTTGTGCAGACACAACCTTTTGCGTCTCCAAGGACTCTTGCATACCATCTTGGACGGGTTGCACGGTCTCCCCACCGCATTCTTGCACACTCTCTTTTATAGGGTCGTGGCTAGACTCCCGCACACCACTCTCTGCCGTGACCGCCGCCTGTGCATCAAGCACAGCAACCACAGGCTCATTTTTGGCATCTGGGGATTGTCTCTTTTTCTTTTTTCTTTTGGGAACAATGTTGTACACAACACAAATCAAAAACAACAAAAAGGTCTGTCCAAAAAAGGCTGTCACCCCGCCCTTGTCCGTCACCCCTGCCAAAAAATCGGTGTTATTGACAATCACAAACAAAGCATATCCAAAAGCAATATTTATCAAAACGAGTGGCAAAATGGGCTTTCCAAACTTATCCGCAACCACCTTGGACATTTCAATGCCCGCCAAGACCATCATCGTCAACACCAAGGCATCATAAAAATATCGCCCCCCCCATTTTTGAGGGACATAGATGCTGAGCCCAATGAGCACCGCATACACCACCAATATTCCCAATGCCGTGATTGTTCTTTGTTTCATACTGATTCTGCTACTGCACCCAACGATGCCACCACATCACACCAAACGCAAAATTTCCCTGCAAGCAAAGGCGTGCTTTGCCCTAAAATTTTGATGCGACCTTTTTCGGTCTTTTTTCCTATTTGCAGTTTTTCGTTCTTCCTGCACACTATCCCACTTGCTACTTCACCGCTATTCCACTCTTTATATCCGTTGGCATTGTTATTCTCCTGCTTTTACACATCCGACAAACAACCAACCGCCTACTACCGTACTACGCTTTACACAACTCATATCGGTCTCTATGGTCATTTTCCCATCGTGCACCTTGTAGAGGCGAACTTCGTTCGCCCGCTCTCTCAGCCCTCAAAATGGATGACTACACTTTGCCAAAATTTCTTTGTCGTTGGGCAAATTTTTTGAGCACCTCATCCAGTTTCTGTTTGTCAAAATCTGGCCAAAGCGTCTCCTCAAAAAAAAGTTCGGCATAGGCTACTTGATACAACATAAAATTGGATAATCTCATCTGTCCACCCGTACGCACCATCATATCAAGAGGCGGGCAACGCTTGGTGTACAACAGTTTTTCAAAATCTTGTTGGCTCAGTTGCTTTCCAATCAATACGGCATTGTTAGCGGCCGCCACAATCTCCTGCCTCCCACCATAGTTGATAGCAATATTAAACACGCCCCCGTCACAATCCGCACAAGCCTGTCGCACTTCCCCAATGCCATCCAAGATATCTTGGTGTTGCTCTGCAAAAGGTGACAAGTCTCCCATAAACTCAATTTTGATATTATCTTTTTTGAGTTTGTTCACATCTCCCAAAAGGCGTTTGAGATACTCCCTGACAAGGTCAAAAAGCCCCTCTCGCTCCTCCACTGGTCGCTCCCAGTTTTCTGTACTAAAAGCAAAAACACTCACGCACCCAATCCCCAACGCAAAGCAATGCTCCACCACGGCTTGCATATTTTTTACGCCCGCCTTGTGCCCCTCACTACGCTTTTTGTTGCGACCAGTTGCCCATCTGCCATTGCCATCCATCACAAACCCAATATGGGCGGGCAATGGATTTTGCACCTGCATTACAGTTTGTGTCTGTGTTACGGATAGTTTGCTCATTATCTGCCCAAAATAAAATTATTTTTTACAAACCCCAAAAAGGCTTACAATTCCAAAAGTTCCTTTTCTTTTTCTTTGAGTACGCCATCCAAAAGCACAATATATTTATCCAGTGCCTTTTGCACATCCTTTTCACAGTCCGCCAAATCATCCTCGGTCAGCAAACCATCCTTCTGCATTTTTTTGAAAGACTCCATACAGTCTCTCCTTTCGTTACGCAAAACAACCTTGCTTTCCTCGCCAATCTTTTTGATTTGTTTGACCAAATCTTTGCGCTTCTCCGCCGTGAGTTGTGGGAAACTGAGCCGAATCACCTTGCCGTCATCACTTGGATTGATTCCCAAATCACTGGATTGGATGGCCTTGGAGACCTCTTTGAGTGCAGACACATCCCACACAGACACGAGCAAGGTTCTTGCCTCGGGCACACTGATATTGGCCATTTGACTGAGTGGCGTGGGCGTCCCATAATAATCCACCACAATCTTGTCAAGCAAGTGCGGATTGGCACGCCCTGCCCGAATCCCATTCATCTCACTCCTAAAAAAATCCAACGCCTTTTGCAATCGCTGCTCATATGCCGCCAGTTTGGTTGCCACATCTTCCATAAAACAAAACCTCTCTTACTTTTTGGGATACTCTTTCTTGTTCAAAACCTTGCTCAATCTCTTTGTCAAATCATTGTTTCTTTTTATTTGATTTCTGAAATACTTTTTTCACGCCTCTCAATCACTCACAACCGTACCAATCTTTTCACCCCTGACCACTCGCAAAATACTATCCTTTGTATCCAGCCCAAAGGTGATGATGGGGATTTTGTTCTCCATACAAAGCGTGATACTCGTGGTATCCATCAATTGCAACCCTTTGTTGACCACATCAAGATAGGAGATTTTTTCATACTTCTTTGCATTCTTGTTTTTGCGTGGGTCACTGTCATACAACCCATCAATGTTTTTTGCCATCAAAAGAGCATTGGCACCAATCTCCGCCGCACGCAAAGCCGCCCCCGTATCCGTACTAAAATACGGATTGCCCGTCCCACACGCAAAAATAACAATACGCTTTTTTGTCTCCAAATGTTTTTGGGCCTTACGCAAAATAAAAGGCTCCGCCACACTAGGGATGGCAAGTCCCGTTTGCACACGACAACCGACGCCTCTTTTTTCAATGGCATCTTGCAAGGCAAGGCTGTTCATAATGGTGGCAAGCATCCCCATATGGTCCGCCGTGGTTCGCTCCATTTTGACCCTTTGTTTACCACGCCAAAAATTGCCACCACCCACAACGATGGCAATTTCCACCCCCAATTTGTGTACCTCTATCAACTGCCCGACAATGTCGTCAACGGTGTCCTCACAAATACCGTGCCCTTGGGCTCCCGCAAGAGCCTCCCCACTCAGTTTCAATAAAATTCGCTTGTACATAGTCCACCTTTATTTTGCACGCACAGCACACGGGACACACCTATACGGCACCTTTTGTTGCCACAACTGCACCCTCGCCCCTAACAAAAGGGATATCAACTGAGCGTGCAATTGATATCCTTTGTTTGTTCAAATTACTTCTTTTTGGTAGCCGGTTTTTTTGCGGGTGCTTTTTTTTCCGCTGGCTTTTTGGCAGCAGGTTTTTTTGCTGCCGCTGCTTTGGGGGCTGGTGCCGCTTGCTTTGGCTCTTCCTTTTGCGTCATCTTGGCAACTTCTTCCGCCAAATTGTCGGTCTTCTTTTCTAGTCCCTCACCCATGACATACAAAACAAATCTGCTTGCAACAATCTTGGCTCCCAATTTGCTAGCAACCGTATCAATATATTTGCCCACGGTTATACTTGGGTCTTTTGCAAAATCCTGGTCCACAAGGCAAACATCCTTGTAATACTTTTTGACTCTGCCCTCCACCATCTTGTCCACCACTTGTGCAGGCTTACCCTCATTGAGTGCTTGGTTACGCAAAATCTCTTTCTCATTTTCAAGTTCTGCGGTAGGCACTTGCTCACTGATGACATAACTTGGTCTAAACGCCGCAATATGCATTGCTACATCGTGACACATTGCATCAAACTCAGCACCGCTTGCGTTGCCGTCACAATCAAAGGCAACAACCACGCCCATCTTTCCGCCCATATGGATATAAGAACCCAAATGTCCGTCGGTTGCAAATCTCTCAAATCTGCGTACCGAAATCTTCTCACCAATCTTTGCAATGCAGTTGGTGATATGTGCAGACACAGTGACACCACTTTGGTGGGTCTCTTCAAGCAACTGCTCCACATTGGTGGCTTGGCTGTTTGCAATATGCTTTGCCAACTCATTGCAAAGCCCAACAAAATCATCATTCTTGGCAACAAAGTCGGTCTCACAATTGAGTTCCACTACGGCACCCATTTTGCCATTTGCATCCACAAAGGCAGCAACTGCGCCCTCACTCGCCAATCTATCCGCTTTTTTTGCGGCCACGCTGATACCTTGCTCACGCAAGTATGCCACCGCTTTGGTCATATCTCCATCGGTATGTGTCAACGCCTTTTTGCAATCCATCATACCAGCGCCCGTTTGTTCTCTCAGTTTGCCTACATCTTGTGCTGTAAAAGCCATAATTCCCTCTCATCAAATTGCCTTGGACCAAGAGCATCACCCCCAGACCCCACAAGCATTTCATCTCTTATATATTAGATTCGTATCTACCCCAACATCCTTGTCTCAATCTTGCCATCCAATCCAAGACTATTCTTCATCCTTGCTTTCAAGCATTTCCTCAATGTTTTCCATTTCAACAATGCCCTCAGCCAACAATTTCGCTTGCTCTTTTGCCTCAGCCTCTTTGCGTCTAATCAAAGCCTCTTCGCCTTCATTCGCCTCAATCACAGCATCCGCCATCGCACCCGCAATCAATTTGATGGAGCGTATCGCATCATCATTGCCAGGGATAACATAATCACAATCATCAGGGTCACAGTTGGTGTCCACGATACCAACCACAGGGATACCAAGCCCCCTTGCCTCTTTGACCGCCAAATGCTCTTTCTTGGGGTCAACCACAAAAACCAATCCGGGCAAACCACGCATATCTTTGATACCGCCAAGGTTTTGCTCCAACTTATCTCTTTCCGCTTTGAGTTTGATGACCTCTTTTTTGGGTAGCAAAGCAAACTCATTCATTTTTTCCATCAAATTGAGTTTGTTCATACGGTCAATACGACTGCGAATGGTCACAAAGTTGGTCAGCGTGCCACCCAACCAACGACTGTTGATATAGTACATTCCGCATTTTTCAGCCTCGTGCTTGATGGCATCTTGTGCTTGTTTTTTGGTACCCACAAACAAAATGTTCTTGCCTCTTTGTGCGACGCTTTTGACAAAAGCATATGCCTCATCAATCAGCCCCACCGCTTTTTCAAGGTTGATGATATAAATATCATTGCGTGCGGTATAGATATATCTACGCATTTTTGGATTCCACTTGCGTGTAGGGTGACCAAAGTGAACACCCGCCTCCAAAAGTTGCTTCATAGATACAACACCTTGTTTGATTTGCACCTCTTGTTTGGGTGGCTTGCCTGCCACCTTGTTGTTTGTCATATCAGACATACTCTCTCCGTTTTTGGCTCATAGGTAGATTTGGCATCCCTGCCCCCACAACGCCCTCCCTATGCCCTGCCTCAGATGCCCGCCACAACCCCTGGCAATTTTTGCCAAGCAATCATCACAGAGCACAACGCCCAAGTCAATTTGCGATAGGTCCGTATTTGTTACAATTGTAACCAACTACCATTATACACTAGTCTCCAAAAAAAAGCAAGCGTTTTTTGCTTGCTTTTTTGTTTTTGCTCGGATTTTATTGTTGCATTTTTTGTCGCTTTCAATCCCCCCCCCAAAAAAACCGAGCAATCACCCAAAAGTAAATCACCCTCCATTACAACCATATGATTGTTCATTCCATTCTCCCTATTCATCGTCGCCTGTTGTCCAAGCGAGGTACCTACTTTTTCTCGTTTGACATTCGTCTCCAAAAATGCATTATTTGGACATTATTTGCCAAGACCCATCCGAGAGACAAAAAAAACAACAAACTATACAAAGGACTAAACGACATAGGGTCTAATGCAGTCAAAAATACCAATACACTCACCGAACAAATCAGGTTTCCAAATTCCAAAAAATTTACACCCCACTGCTTGCAATACACCCTATTTTTCCAAATCACACACCCTAGACACAATACGGTCAACACACTCTCACCCAACACTCCAATCACAAAATCACGCCCAAGCATCACACCTGCAAAAACCACCATCACCACAAACAATAGATACAGTCCATAGACCGCAATTCGTGCGAACCTCAATCTCTTCACAAATCCCTCAAAACCATACCGCTCACAACTTTGTCTCCACGATATCTCACGCCACTCTTTCTTGGCACACTCCCCACTTTTTTTCATATACTCACCGCACACCAATATCCAAACCATAAGGCATTCCAAACCAAGTATATTTCAGCCCAATGTTAACTCCCTTCCCTTGTATCACCGCATCCACAAATGGATACGCCAGCGCACCAAATCCCGCAATGCCCAACAGTGCCCCAATAATTGACCCAATCGGTCCAGCCACGCCACCGATGGCAGCCCCAATCTTGGCTCCCGCTGACGCCAAAATAGCACACACCTTGTAAATTCCTATACCTATCAAAACTGCCGGAATGGGATTCAACGCACACGCTATCAGCACATTTTTGATTGTATTATTGGAGATATAAATCCCCCCACGCAAAAACAAATCCTTGGCTCCATCTTCAAACACATTCCCTATACTCTCTACATCCCCTACCCCATATTCTTCAATACCCCTAAGCATCTGCACCAATGCACCAAACGCATTGCTATCAAACTGTTCAAACAAAGAATCACCGATTTCTTGCGGTTCCGCCCCCTCATCCATCAAACCATAAACACCATCCCATACCGCACCATTCACATACTTGTCCTCAACACTGACCCCAACCCCACTCACTTTTACAAAGGATGCATTCGCCAACAAGTCATCCAATTGGTTTTGTGCATCCAAATAGATTTCACGCCTTACTTGGGATTCGCTCATACCTGTGATAACTCTATTTTTGCTTTGCAAGACACTACTCAAACCAAAACTCATACAAAAAACAAAACAAAGCGATAGTGCCACCACTGCCACCCACCGCTTTTTGGTCATTCTTGCAAGCCATTGCTTGCTTGTGCCTTTGACACTCTTTACACCTTGTGTACTGTTTACGATTCCTTTCATAATTTGCTCTCCTAAAATTTTATTTTAACAAGAACACCTTCCATTCATCACACAACCACCAGTCACTACCAAGGCGTACACAATCTCTCGCAAGTTGC
>WQZE01000014.1 GCA_009780875.1 Bacillota bacterium
ACACTCGGTCTCATTGCAAGCACCCCCGCCAAAGCGACACGCCGCTTTTGTCCTCCCGAAAGTTCAAACGGAGATTTGTCTCTCACCTCTGCAAACACAAGCCCCACTTGCTCAATGGCATCTTGCACTCTCTGGGAGATTTCCTCTGCGTCCAATCCCAAATTTTTGGGTCCAAACGCAACATCCTTCTCTACGGTCTCCTCAAACAGTTGATACTCAGGGTACTGAAACACCAACCCCACTTGGCTACGCAACCGTTTTTTGTCATACTTGGCGGTCAAGTCTGTCCCACAAACTCGCAGACAACCTTGCGTTGTTTTGGTCAATCCATTGAGATGGGTCACAAAGGTTGACTTGCCGCTCCCCGTATGCCCAATGATACCCAAAAAATCTTTTTCAAAGATTTCAATATCCACTCCATCCAAGGCAACGGTCCTAAAAGGCGCTTTGGGAGAATACACAAACCGCAAATCCTCCGCTTTTATCACGCTCTCTGTCGTGGATGGTGTGGGCACACACTCTGCCATCACGGTCGCATCACCCATAGATTTGGCATCCACACGCTCCGCAATTTGCTTGGCAACCGCCTCCAAGGTGTCCTCATACGCCAATCCAAATCCGTGCTTATTGAGCCCAGCCACCAAAGCATACGGCAAAGCGGTGCTCAGTTTGAGTTCTTGCAATTTGTCCACTTGTCGCAACAAATGCTTGTCCCCCTCCATCGCAATACGCCCCTTGTGCATCACCACAATGCGGTCAGCATCCACCACCTCACTTGCAAAGTGTGTCACCCATACAATCGTGGTGCCCTCTTTTTGCAATCTCTTGGCAATCTCCAAAACCTCTTGTCTGCCTTGTGGGTCAAGCATACTGGTGGCCTCATCAAAGACAATGGTCTTGGGTCGCATAGCCACGACAGCGGCTATCGCCAATCTTTGCTTTTGTCCCCCACTCAACCTAAAAGGCGTACCCTCTCTATGCTCATACATTCCCACCGCTTTCAAAGCCTCGTCCACTCTTTGCCGTATCTCAGCGGAGGGCACCCCCAGGTTTTCAAGTCCAAAGGCAACATCGTCCTCTATGATACTCGCCACGGCTTGATTGTCCGGATTCTGAAAAACAACGCCAACGCTTTTTCTGACCTCGTACAATTGTTTTTTGTCACTCGTGTCAAAACCATACGCAACCACGCTCCCACCACTTGGCAACAGCAACCCATTGAGTAGTTTGGCAAGCGTAGACTTTCCGCTCCCATTGTGCCCCAAAATGGCAACAAAACTACCCTCCGCAATTTGCAACGAAACCCCTTTCACAGCGTATTCGTCCGCACCCGCATAGGCAAATTTGACTTTATCCAAAACAATCATTTATATACGACCACTCCCAAAATTTGTGGACTACTTGGTTACCATCTTTCTTATTTTGTGTTCTCGTCCAACTTGATGACTCTCCTCACCACCAACAAATGGACGACACGACAAGACACAAAATCCAAAACCACCGCCCCCACCATACTCACAAGCACCCACACAACGACCGCCGCCCCGCCAAACTCCACACCCAACAGACGCACACTTTGCAAAATCACCGAGTCAAACAAAGCAAACAGCCCCCCGCTCACAACACCCACACATACAAAGCCAAGCCCCTTGCAAAGCCAAAACTGCTTACGGCTCCAACTCTTTTTGTTTGACTCTTCCACACTCTCTTGTGGGTCTCTGTTGACCCAGTCTCCTTGCTCAGCAAAGGCGTCAAAGGTATCCATCTCTTGCACCTTGTGTGTTCCTTGGGAGGTCTCCCCCCTGTCTTGCAAAAACAAAGCAAACCACCCCACGGCACCCAACGCAGCATATGGCACAACCACGCCCACAAACACAAGCCAAGCAAACGAAAAACCGACCACCAAAAACCCAAGCCCTGCACTTGCGACCAGCACCAACAACGATGCCACACGGGTTGTTTTTGCCCGACACACCATCAAGGCAACGACACACAACAACAGCCCCAGCACCAAAAGCGGCGTGTACTTGGACACAAACAAAGCAACTACGCACAAAGCCGTAGTCAAGCCAGCATACGAAATTTTTCGCCCTTTTGTCATTTTTCTATATTTCTATTTTGTGATTTGTAGATTTGTGGATTTACAGTTTACACCCAATTCCAATGTTTTCTTGCTTGGACACACCCCTAGCAATGAGCACAGATATTGCAACAAAGTTCCGCAAAACAATATGCACAGCAACTATCCACCATAGAGTTGCGTCTAGGGTTGTGATACTGATTGCCACCCATAGGTCGCCCATTGCCCGCAAATTGATTCTGCATTGTTTGTTGGTCCAGTTTTTGCAAAGTTGCTCTGTACTTTGGATTCTCAGGGTCCATCCCCACTGCAATCACCAAATTTTTGCGACACTTCAAAAGCCACTCACGCTTGTAAAAAATCAACGCCTGAAAATAATGCCACTCACCATTTCTGACACCAATTTGGTCAAGCATTTTTTGTGCATCTTCAATCAGCCCTTTTTTGATGAGTCCATCCACCTTGTCAAGACTGGGCTCGTCACTAGGGTCAGGGATAGCAAAACTATCCACATAATCCTTGTACGCACTCTCCAATCCGTCCATCTCTTTGGCGGCAGCAAACCCCTCTTGCCCAGGCAAAAAACTTTTTTCACGGAGTTCGCTCTTTTTTTGTGCATAGACTTGCTCTACGGTGCTTTGTTCTGCACTCTCATCAAGCCCCAATAGTTCATATATTTTCACGGTGTTCCCTCTCTCAGATTATGATTTGTGCCCTTTGACGGCAGCTTGCTTGTGTCGTTTTGCTTGCTTGTTGTACTCTTTGATTTTGCTTTTTGGGTACCTCATATCCTTGGCTGCTTGGTGCCTTGGCAATGCTTTGTCACTGTGCAACACTTGCTCATATTTTTTGAAAAGACCTTGGTATACAATGTTGCAAAGCAAATCAAAACTGCCCTCAAAACAAGTTTTGTCAAAGCACTCCACCACTCTTGCCACGGTGCCTTGGATTGCCCACACAATCTCCTCTTTGCAGGTTTCAAAAAAAACTTGCCTCAATATCTTTTCACACTTTTGCTCGCTACACAACGGCAACCCGTCCTTCCAAAGCACGCCCCTTTTTTTGAGACGCTCCTTTGCCACTGGCAACAGGATTGCTTGATTGCTTTGCAAAAACACATTGTACTCGCCTTTGCAAAAATCACTGCACATATCATCCAACGCATCCATCAAATACACAAACTTGCCAATCCCGTACGCCAATTTCTCTACGATCTCATCACACTTGTCTCCACAAAGCACCCTGCATACATCGCTTGTCAAACTCGCAAAATGATGTGCCACCTTGTCCACGGATGCCTCTTTGTTTTGCTCTGCTTGTTGCAAATCCCAAAGTCTCTCACACACGATGGTGTCCAAAGTGGGACTGCTTGCCGCCGCTCTTTGGTAGGCTTTGAAAAACAACTTGCTTGCTAGGAAAGCCTTTTTGCCCTCTCCATCCGCAATATCATCTTGCAATTTGTGGTACGCCAATAGGACACTCAAATCCGCTATCTTGTCAACCAACGCACCGCTCGCTATGCCGTGTTTTTTGGGACTACCCATACACCTACAATGATGATACCCAAACTCCACCCCCATCGCATTGGCAAGCAAGATGCACAAAAAAGTCATATCATAGCCCGTAGAAAAACGGGCCAGAGTACCAAGCCGCTCCCCTATGCTTTTGCATATCCCACAATAAACCGCTTTGAAAAAAACGAAATCACGAGGGGACAACTTGTCAATATCGGGCAAAATGTATCCAAACATATTTTTGTACCAAAACCGCAACAAACCTTTTGCAAACCTATGGTTTTTCTATGGGCACCAATCCAATCTTGCGATATACCTTTTGCATCGTTTTTTGTGCCAAATACTTGGCTCTTTGGTTGGACTTTTGCATACACGATTGCAAATAGGTCTTGTCTTTTGTCAGTCTTGCGTAGTTGTCTTGGATGCCACTCAGTTTGCTAGCCACAATCTCAGCCACACTTGCCTTGAAGGACTCATAGGTGGCATCGCCATATTGCTTGACCACGCTTTGCGGGTCGGTGTCCAAAAAAGATGCACAGATATGAATCAAATTTTGTATCCCTACCCCACCGTCCAAGGAGATTCTGCCTTCACTGTCGGTCACCGCTCTTTTGATTTTGCGTACCACCGTGTCCTTGTCATCCGTCATCAAAATATAGGAGTTTACATTTGGGTCACTCTTGCTCATCTTTTGCTCAGGGTTTGTGAGCGAGTTGATTTTCCCACTTGTCTTTGGGATGAGCACACTAGGCACCACAAAGGTGGGACTAAACCTATGATTGAAGCGTTCGGCAATCACCTTGGCAAACTCAATGTGTTGTTTTTGGTCCTTGCCCACCGGCACAAAGTCAGCACCATACAACAAGATATCTGCCGCTTGCAAAATAGGATAGGCAAACAATCCAACATTAACATTGTCAGCGTGCCTTGCGGACTTGTCTTTGAACTGCGTCATACGGCGAGCCTCGCCATACTGTGCATAGCAATTGAGCACCCACGCCAACTCGGTGTGCTCGTGTATGTGCGACTGCAAAAAGAAAGTGCTTTGGTCGCAATCAATCCCACACGCCAAAAGCATTGCGTAGACATTCATAGTATACGCACGCAAATCCGCTCCATTCATACAAAGCGTCAAAGAGTGCAAATCCGCCACGCTATAATAACACTCGTACTGCCCTTGCAAAGCCACCCAATTTTTGATGGCACCGCAAAAATTGCCTATGGTCAACATACCGGTCGGCTGCACCGCCGAGTACACAACTTTTTTTTGTTCCATTTGTTTGTTTGTGTCCATTCTTGTCTCGTTCATACAACGGTTTCAAGTTCGCTCAAAAACTTTTCCAATTGCTTGACACCTTCTATGATGTCCTTCTTGCCTATCGTGCAACTGAGCCTAATATAATTATCTATGCCAAACGGCTCACAAGGCACGACCACCACGCCCGCTTTTTCTAGGAGCAAATTGGCAAAAGTATCCGCACTATCAATCTCCACCCCAAACGCCTTTTGTCCCACAAACTGCTTGATGCTAACAAGGATATAAAAAGCACCTTTGGGTATGACATACTCCATCCCCAATTTGTCAAGACTCTCCATCAACAGCAGTCTCCGCTCATCATATTGCAAGCGAGTGTTCTCCACAAAGGCACTTGCTTGCTTGGTGTCGGACAGCGTTCCAAAAGCCGCCTCTTGGGAAACACTGCACGGACAACTTGCCGTATGAGACTGCATCACCGTGCACGCTGTGGCAATCTGAGGATTGCTCGCACTCCAACCAATGCGGAGCCCGGTCATTGCAAAGTCTTTGGACATTCCGCCAATCAAAATGGTTCGGTCTTTGAGCCCCTCTATGCTAGCCACGGAGGTGTACTTTCCCTCGTACACAAACCCACCATAAATCTCATCCGCCAACACATACAAATCGTGCTCTATGATGATTTCCGCCAACTCTTGCAATTCTTTTTGCGTGTACACGACCCCTGAGGGATTGTTGGGCGTGTTGATGACCACCATCTTGGTACGCTTGGTGATTTCTTTGTGCAAGGATTCCGCAGTCATCTTGAATCCCGTTTTGCTCGTGTCCACAAAAACAGGCTCCGCCCCCGCTGCCAACACGATATTTGGATACGACACCCAATACGGTGCGGGAATAATGACCTCTTCACCCTCGCTCACAACGGCCAACACAGCATTAAAAATACTATGCTTGGCACCATTGCCCACCACAATTTGATGGGGCTCATAAACAACCCCCGTGCAAATTTTGGTCCAATCACAAATCTTTTGTCTCAACGGCTGCACGCCTTGCGTAGGTGTGTACTTGGTTTTGCCTTGCTCCAAAGCCTGCACACCTGCCTTGATTGCCTGCATCGGTGTGGGCTCCAAAGGCTCACCCAAGGCAAAAGAGACAACCCTCTCGCCCAATGCTTGCTTTTGTTTTGCAATCTCGCCCAAACGGATTGCCGCCGACTCATCGCCCAAAAATCTTTTGGATAAATCTTTCATACTATCTATTATACCACGCCCTTGTTTTTTTGTCAAATGCATACTACCGTATCGCACCAAACGCAAAATTTCTTAACGGGCAAAGGCGTGGCTTTGCCCTAAAATTTTGGTGCAAACTTTTTATATACAGCCAATCAAATCTTATCTTTCCAACAAAACTATCAAGGCACCCACCACCAGGGCTCCAAGCACCAGGAGTCCCATCTTGGCAACAGCGTGTTTGCGGTTGTGCTCTTGGTGGATGGTAGGAATGATATCCGTGGTAGCAATATACACAAAAAAACCAGCCACAATGAGCAAAGCGGGCTCCACAGGGAAATCAATCCCCTCGCCCTTGCCCAGTGCAAAAATCACCACCGCACTCAACAAAGCCAAAAGCGAAGTTCCCAAATTGACAAGAATGATGGTACGCTTGCGAGTGCCATTGTTTTGCATAATCGCAAAGTTGGACAACTCGTGCGGTATTTCGTGTGCCAAAATGACCAGCGTCACCAAAACGCCTGTATTGACACTCACCAAAAAAGCCGCCCCTATGGCAACACCATCCAAAAGATTGTGGAGTGCACCCCCCACAGCGAGCATCACATTGTGCAGCGTCCTACTATGATGGTGCTCTTTGCCCTCGTGCTCACACTCACCACATTTGTCACTGTTGATATGCTCGCAGTTGCTACACTCTTGCCCGTGGCTGTGACTATGAAACCCGTGAAAAACCCCCTCCAACAAAAAAAAGAACACGAGCCCACACAAAACCAAAATGGCACCCATTCGTGGTTGCACCGCACCCTTGTCCATCGCCTCAGGGATGATATCCACAAAAGCCGTGGCAAGCAAAGCCCCCGCCGCAAAAGCGGTCACAAAATTGGAAACCACGCTCTCACTTTTGCCCATTTTTTTGTCCGCAAACAACAGGACACAACCACCCCCCAAGGAGACCGCCGCCATCAAAAGGGACGCCACAACCACAATAAACATTTTTTCTCCCCAATCACGGTCACAAAAATTTTACAAGAGTTTTTTCAAAAACTCGCCCGTATAACTTTCCGCTACCCTTGCAACCTGCAAAGGCGTACCTTTGGCAATAATGTTGCCTCCCCTTGCTCCACCCAAAGGTCCAATGTCCACCACAAAATCCGCATTTTTGATGACATCCAAATTATGCTCTATCACAATCACCGTGTTGCCACCATCCACCAATTTGTGCAAGATGGATATCAATTTTTTGGTGTCGTGGGAGTGGAGTCCGGTCGTAGGTTCGTCCAGCACATACAGCGTGCGACCTGTTTGTCTCTTGGCAAGTTCGGTCGCAAGTTTGACTCTTTGTGCCTCGCCCCCGCTTAGCGTAGTGGCTTGTTGTCCCAACTTGATATACCCAAGCCCCACCTCATTGAGCGTACTGATTTTGTTGTTGATGGTGCCAATGTGCTCAAAAAATCCGGTCGCTTCCTCCACGGTCATATCCAATACATCGGCAATACTCTTGCCCTTGTACTTGACGGTCAAGGTTTCACGGTTGTATCTGCTGCCCTTGCACACCGCACAAGGCACAAACACATCGGGCAAAAAGTGCATTTCTATTTTGATGATTCCATCCCCTTGGCACTGCTCACATCTTCCACCTTTGACATTGAAACTAAACCTACCCGCTCCGTACCCCCTCTCCTTGGCATCTTTGGTGGCAGCAAAGAGTTCCCTAATCGCCGTAAAAACGCCCGTATAAGTGGCAGGGTTGGAGCGAGGTGTCCGCCCTATTGGACTTTGGTCAATGTCAATAATCTTGTCAATGTGCTCCGTGCCGTGGATACTGTCGTGCTCACCCACCCTATGCCTCGTTTGCACAACGGCATTGCTAAAAGCCGGATACAAAATTTGATTGACCAGACTTGACTTGCCCGACCCCGACACACCCGTGACAGCGGTCATTGCACCCAACGCAAAATCCACAGAGATATCTTTGAGGTTGTTGTGGCGTGCACCTTTGACACCAATAAAATTCCCGTTGCCTGGGCGTGTTTCTTTGGGCACCTCAATGCTTTGTGCCCCAGACAAATATTGTCCCGTAATAGACTTTGGATTTTTTGCCACTTGCTCTGGTGTGCCCGCTGCCACCACTTGCCCGCCGTGCACGCCCGCCTTGGGCCCAATGTCCACAAGATAATCCGCCGCACGCATCGTGTCCTCATCGTGCTCCACCACTATCAAGGTGTTGCCAAGATTTTTGAGGTGCCGTAGCGTTTTGAGCAGTTTCTCATTGTCCTTTTGGTGCAAGCCAATACTCGGCTCATCCAAAATATACAACACGCCCATCAACCCACTGCCTATCTGCGTTGCAAGTCTTATTCGTTGCGCCTCACCACCGCTCAGCGTGCCACTTGCTCGTGACAAAGTCAAATAGTCAAGCCCCACATCCATCAAAAACTTTGCCCGTGCTTTGAGTTCTTTAAAGATGGGCTCCACCACATTGACCATATTGGGGTCGGTCTGCACACTCCCCAAAAACTCCAAAAAGTCCTCAATACTCAACGCACACAACTGTGCAATATTTTTGCCCCCCAGCAAGACAGCCAACGCCTCCGGTTTGAGCCTTTGACCAACACACGCAGAGCAAGGCAACTCGGTCATACATTTTTCTATCTCTGCCTTGACATAGTCACTCGTGGTCTCTTTGTATCTCCTTTCAAGGTTGTTGATGATTCCCTCAAATTTTTTGGAGTACTTGCCCTCAAAATGTGCACCTTGGTAGTGCATCTCAATCTCATCTTTGGAGCCGTACAACACCATTTGTTGCACGCTCTCACTCAATTTTTTATACGGCGTATCTAGCGAGAACTTGTACTTTTTGGCAAGCCCCTCCAACATAGCCCCAGCCCACGCACCATCACCCCAGCCACTCACGGCGTCCAAGGCACTCCTGAGCGGCTTGTTTTCGTTGGGGATGACCAACTTGGGGTCCACCTTTCGCATCACGCCAAGCCCTGTACACTCCTCACACGCACCAAAAGGACTGTTGAAACTAAACAACCGAGGCTCAACCTCTTCAATACTAATGTTGCAGTCCTCGCAGGCATACTTTGTATTGTAGGTCACAAAGTCCCCATCCCGCTCAATCAACATCAACCCCTCACCTTGTTTGAGAGCGGTCTCCACACTGTCCGTCAATCTCCTGACAAACTGCTCATCCTCTTTTTTGACGACCAACCTATCCACGACCACGCTAATATAATGTTTTTTGTTTTTATCAAGTTCAATCTCTTCGTCCAACCCATACATTGCACCATCCACTCTTACACGCACAAAACCACTGCGTTTGAGATGCTCAAACAACTTGCCATACTCACCCTTTCTGCCCCTGACAAGCGGTGCCTCCACAATCAATTTTTCGCCCTCAGCACACCCCAAAATTTTGTCAACGATGGTATCCACGCTCATTTTGGCAATCGGCTTGCCACAGCGATGGCAATGCACCTCTCCAAGTCTTGCATATGCCAAACGCAAATAGTCATAAATCTCCGTAACCGTCCCCACCGAACTCCTTGGATTTTTGCTCGTGGTCTTTTGGTCAATAGAGATGGCAGGACTGAGTCCGCTAATACTCTCCACATTGGGTTTCTCGGCTTGCCCCAAAAACATCCTAGCATAACTGCTCAGACTCTCAATATACCTCCGTTGCCCCTCGGCAAAAATGGTATCAAACGCAAGGCTGGTCTTGCCAGACCCGGACAATCCCGTGAAAACAATCAACTCGTTGCGTGGCAACTCCAAATCTATATTTTTTAGGTTATTCTCTTTTGCACCCTTGATAATAATCTTGTCATCCATAAACTCCATTATACCAAATCTACAAAAAAATAGCAAGCCAAAAAGACTTGCCATTTTGTTTTTCTCCAAAAATTTTTTACCCACTCTCAGCGAGAGCCCACTGCGTGCACTCTCACATTCTTGTTTTGCCACTCCCCATTGTTGAGAATCCCCGATGCCCGATAATAAAAATTGACGGACTTGCTCTCTTTGATGGTGACAATATCCACCCCAAAACTCCCCGTGAGTGTCAACCAGCCAGACCCATTGGGAGCCTTCCAATCATAACCAAACAACTTGACCCCAGCCCACGCCTCAAACTTTTGCGTCCCATTCTTTTTTTCTATTGCCTCAAAAGCAAACGAAACCGTCAGTCTCCTATACCCCAATCTATACAACGCATCAATATCCAGCCCCATATCTGCAAAGTACACGGTGTCAAGCACATATCCACTGTTGGTCACGGTCACAGCATCCGCTCTCACGGTTGTCCACTCATTGCTCGTTGCCACCGTGTCCCATTTGGCATACAAAACCAAGTCCTCTTTGATAGGGGTCAAAAAGTTGTAATACTCACCCCCATCACGGCTCATTGTCCACCCCAAAAAGAGCGTATCATTGTAGTCTGCAAGGTCACTCGGTCTGTCCACCATTTTATCGGCACCTACCCAGACTTGTCTTGTTTGTCCACTCCCACCATTGTTGTCAAAAACAACCAAAAACTCTGTCTGTTTGTACTTTGCATATACCACGGTATTTGCCTTGATGAGCACATTAAAGTCAAAAGGAATGTTTCCATCCTTGTCCGTTGTCCACCCCACAAATACATAGTGGCTCAAACTTGGCTCATTGGGTTTGGACACCTTTTGTCCACCCTCCACGGTTACATCAAATGATTGTGTATCCCCGCCCTGGGTATCAAAAGTCACTACAAAAATGTGCACGCCACTCCACCTTGCCGTGAGTTTCAAATCCTGCCCAACGGGCAAAGCAAAATCATACGGCACGCCCTCACACTCCCAATACAAAAAGTCGTGGTACTCATAGGATGGACCTACCATAGGTTCTTGTACACGCTCTCCATCCTCAACCATTTGCTTGTCAACACCGCCCTGTCCCCCATTCTTGTCAAACAACACAGTGTGGTACACGGCCTCAGGCACTTTCGCTTGATACACTGCATACAAATCTTTGTCCATACTTGGCTTGCCTGCAAACAAATATTCTTGTTCACTTTCAATACTATCCGTCCAATACAAAAAGTCATATCCTTGCAAAATTGGGTCTTTGCCACCACTGTCTGCAAGGCTGTACTCTTGCTTGTCATATCCTTGCAAAACGGTTTGCACCTTTGTATCATCCTCAAATACACCCGCACCTGCAAAAAACGAATATTCAAATCTTGCCTTTTTCCATTTTGCAAAGAGCGTAATACTTTGCTTGGGCGGCAAGTACCCAAACACAAAGTCTTTCCCACTTTCATCCGCCCATCCGTCCACATACTGCACGCCCTCTTGGTTGTTGTTCATATCCTCCAAGTCCCCAAGATTTTCCACACCTTGGTTGGGCGTATCCAAACGATACCCATCTCTCACTGGGTTACCCATCCCCAAAAAATACGCACTCAAAATCGGCTTGTCATACGCCACCTTGACACTTTTGCTTACAACATCCACATTGTCCGCTGCACCCTCAAAAAAACCACCCTTGGCATCAAAAGTCACCGTATATTGTTTTTGTGTTTTGAGTGTGACTTGTTGCCTAATACCCCCCGTAGTGAGCAACAACTCCGCCGTGGCACCGATCGGTGCGTTGTCAGCAATTTGCAAAAGCCCGCTTTGCCCCACACTCAGCCAATCCGCCCCCTTGATGGTGTACCCCATATCCGTCACATCCGCATCTTGTGGCGTGACCACGCACCCAATCCCAATGTTTTCGTTCTGCCCTATCTCCCCCGGTGAGATATAGTACACATACTGTTTTTCCACACTATCCCAAACTGCCTTTTGTCCATCGATCGTTATGTTTTCAATCTTTTCTGGCAATACAAAATCATAGCCAAAAGATTTCATCATCTTGGCATAGGCATCCGCACCATATCTCCAAAAATACGCCTGCAATTGTGCCGCACGACTCATTTGTTCCGTCGTCCCATCCGCATATACAAATGGATATTTGGGACTATCAAGCATAGGATCCACCAAATCCCAAATCGGTGCGATGCTGTCACCATTGATGAGCCCCATCAACGCAGGATTGTCTGCAATGGTCTGCACCCACTCCCCAAACTGTGGTTTGATATCAGCATCATTAAAAAACGAAAACGGCTTACCGTCCTTGCTCTCTGTTGCACCGCCCAAAACTTTCAAGTTTTCTTGCACCCTGATATCTGTATTGCCAAATTCTTGTCTCCAATCCATATCGGCACTACCACCACCCTCACCAATTCCGTACTTGAACTGCGTCTCAATGGCAAGTGCCACGCTATCCACCGTTTGCCTTTCACTACTCTCCAAAAAATATTGACTCTGAATCCTACCCCCCATCACTACGCCCATCAAATAGTGCGTGCCGTAAGTATCCACAAGGCTCTTGGGTGACACCGTGCTATCGTACAAATCCATCAAAAATTGCCCAGACAAGACGCCTCTCAATGCCCTGGAATCATTTTGCAAAGAAAGCATATAACTCTTGTGATAGGAATCCAACATTTTGTATTGTTTCTCTGATTTTTGCGTGTCACTCGTAGTTCCACTGGATGACAAACTGCCACTTCCACCTGGCACCGACACATTGATGTGCAAACTCCCATTCAGACTTTCTTGATACTCCCGTATGGTTGTGGCAGATATATTGTTGGTCTCTTGTTCGTTTTCCACCGTTTTTTCTACGGTTTGCAAATACAATTTGTCCTTGTCAAAAATGCTGTGACTATATTTGACGGTCTTGCTGTTGACCACACTGTCCCTAATCACATCTATTCCTCGCCCCAAATAACTCCCCCCACGAGTCGTTTCATCCATCGCCCCATACAACCCCGTGTCCACACGCTTATCCGCACCCACTTGCACGCTGGACACCTTGCCATAACTGTACCAATCCAAAACAACCGGCCACGCGCCCCGCTTGGCTCCGTGCAAAGCCGCCAACTTGATTTGATGAGCCCCCGCTGCATAGTTATCCAATGCAAACTGATTGGCAGTGAACACCGTGGTCTTGTTGTCAATACTGACCGCATATCCATCGGCTCCCTGTACGCTTTTCCACCGCAAAGTAGGCGTTGCATAGTCCAACCGACTGCTTGCTGACATCTCTACCCGCAAATCCCTAGGCACCCCTTTGTCAAACCGCAACCATCCCCACCACACGCCAAAAGCCCCCACCACCAGTACCAATGCCAAAACAAAGCAAAGGGTCTTTTTACCCCTCGCCTTGTTTTTCTTTTTGTTTTGTATTTCTTGCTCCATAGCCCTACTCCTTTGCCATAGGACACACGACCACAAGCAACACGCCCAAACAAGCAAAGAGACCCCGCACTTTGCTATATGACTATATGACTATATGACTATATGACTATATGACTATATGACTATATGACTATATGACTATAATAATTATACTCTCCCATACAAAAAATGTCAACCATTTTTTCAAAATATTTGCAAAAATTCCCTCTTGCTTGCGACTTGTTTTGTGACCAAAAAACTTACACCGATTTTATCAACGCAATGGTGCTCTTCTTTTTGAGTCTTTTGAGTGGTACAAGCGTCATCAAGGTTGTCACACCCAAGGACAAAAGCACGACCACCAACACCGACACAACAGACAACCCAAAGATAGACACACCCACAAAGCGATTGGCTCCCAAGGCAAGCAAGCCACCCAAAAGCAAAGAAATCCCCGCCCCTACCACGGCAACCACCCCACTCGCCACCAAAAACATTGCCACAATATCCTTGTGTCGTGCACCCATACTACACAAGATGCCCATCCTTTTGCGGTTGGTCTCCAAGATATTGAGCACAAAATTGCTTATCAACAAACCGCTCAACAACCCCCCAAAAATCGTTGTGTACAAAATAGCATCTTTGAGTTCGTCCAAAAGTTGGAATCCGCTATTGTACACACCGGTCACAAAAGTAATAGGCACCACACGCCCATCCAAATCCTTGCCAAAAATTTTCCTA
>WQZE01000015.1 GCA_009780875.1 Bacillota bacterium
AAAGGGGTCCATCCGCCATCATCCCCCACAGCGTAGCAAAGTCCCCATCTGGGTCTACACCCGCTGTCGTGAAGATATTAAAAATTCCCCACAAAATACCCGCTGCCGCAATCATCAACATCACGGGCGTAAACACAGCACTACAAGTAGAGATAAACCGACTCGGCAAAGACTTAATAACTCTGCCCACTTTGCCCAGACTCATTGGTTCTTTGGGCTTTTGTTCTGGTGCCCCACCATCAGCCACCACGACATTTTGTCCCGCCAACTCAGCAACCACAACCTTGTAGCACTCCGCCACCTTGTTGCCAATCACCAATTGCATATACCCGCCCTTGTGAAAAGCACTGATGACCCCATAGGCACTTTTGAGTTTTTCTACATCCGCCTTGCCATAATCCCGCAACTCAAATCGTAGCCTTGTGGCACAATGCACCACACCCACAATGTTCTCAGCCCCCCCCAAATGCGGGATTACTTCCTTTGCCAATTTCCCAAAATCAGCAGCCATATCCAATACCTCCAAATTTTTTATCTATTTGCGTTTTTCCCAAACCACACACTGCCCATCATCCAACTCTACAACAAAGTTCACACACCACAACTTGTACAAATACAAAAACAAAAAGTACAAAACCAATCATTTTGCACCTTTGTGTATTATACTACCTTTTGTATATGCTTGTCAAGTGTTTTTTGTTATGTTTGACTTATTTAAAATATTTATTTTGCACTTGCAAATCCCCATATTTTTACACCCACAAGCAAGGGTTGTGGAAACAAGGATTCAAGTGTTTTTTGTTATTTCTGCTTATTCTAAATATTTATTTTGACATTCGGGTTCCCTGTATTTTTACGCCCACGAGCAAGGATTGTAGAAACACTTGACAAAGCACAAACAACAACCGACATTGCGTATTCGTATCAAAACAAATACGCAATGTTTTGCATCCACTCACACTGTACTCTCCCTCAATACATCTATCGGTTTCTTTTTGCACACCAAGGCAATGGGCACCGCCACAGATACACACACGGTCACCAAAATACAGCCCAACAAAAATAGTGCATTGAGTGCGGACGGATAATACGGTCCCAAAATACTAAATTGCACGGGCGGTATCCCTTTGGTCAAAAAGTAAGAAAACAAAAACATTCCAACCACACCCATCACCCACGACACAACTGCCGAAAATACACTTTCTACCAAATAGATTGAAAAAATATCTCTCCCGCCTCCACCAAGACTCCTTATCACTCCAATTTGCTTTCTGCCAAAACGCACACTCATTGCCGTAAAATAACACAGCAACCCCACCGTCACCACAGCACCTATTCCAAACAAAATCCATAGCCCGCCATCTACCCTAGTGGCTGTATACATATTCAAAATTTCATCCACTGCAAAGCTCATTGCGTACGGTTGCATTTTTGCATCTCTCATTTCATACTGACCATACGAGTCGTCAAACTTGCCAACTTTGGAGACTGTGCCCACTGTGGACTTGTACCCCGCACCAAAGTACTCCATATCTTGTCTCATACTCCCAGACAAAGGTGCCACGACACTCCCAACCACAGGCTTATACCCCTCCTCATAAATCTCAGACCTCAAAAATCCATCGTCCACCACACACAACATAGGCAAAACCATATTGCCCATCAAAAACTCAGAAAAAGAACCGCTTGTGGCATTTTGCACCTCTGTAAAAAGTGTCACCAAATCCCTCACATCGTGTTCCGTTTGATAGATTCCCGCAATATGCGTGTATTTTTTGGACGAGACCCCATTCCTATCAAAGGCGTTGACCACAATTTTGCGACCCCCGTTGTCCAAATCCAAAAACTCATCCACGCTCATCTTTTGCACTTCTACACCGCTCAACTCCTCCCTGGTCTCAGGATTCACATAACCTCTTGTTTGATACAAGGCCCAAGCAAAATCCGTGACCAGCACGCCCCCCTCTGTTTGTGGCATTTGCCCAGCAATCAATCGTCCACCAATATCCTCCAACGACTGCCCCGCCCCCAAAGCAACCACGCCACCCACGGTACGCAACAAAGCATTGCCAAGACCTGCAGGCATCCTTGGCGAACTAACAAGTATATCCAGCACCGCAAGCGTGTTCACCACACTCTCTCTCACCTCAAAAATCTCCCCGTGGGTACGGTAATCCTCCATTTGCTCTGGCAAAAAGTTCCCATCCGCATCCAGAGTCTTGTTTCCGTATTCACTAGTATACCTAACACTGAGCGTGTGGTTTCTTATCACGGTATGCGCAATGTTTTGTTCATACAAATACCGCAGGTTTCTCCTAGCGGGATTCCCAAACTTGCCCTCAGAGAACATCACAATCATCCCACCCAGCAATGAAAAAAACAACACCGGCAAAATACAAACCGCCACAAACCTGACAAGGTGCCGCCGCACAATGCCCATTCCCAATTTGGTGACAAATCCCAAAGAGACTTTTGCGTGCTGCTTGTTGCCCCCCAACGACTCCCTTTGTATGGGCGTAGGTGCAACTTGCCCTTGCTCAAACTGGCTCTCTTGGGGTGCACTCGCATTGCACTCATCCGAGACAATCTTGCCATCCTCCATTTTGATGACTCTCTGCCCAAATTTTTGTGCACTCGTAGTATCGTGACTGACCACTACCACCAACATCTCTTTGGCCACATCTTGGAGGCACGCAAAAACAACCTCCCCAATCTCACGATTGAGATTGCCCGTAGGCTCGTCCGCAAACAGCACTCTTTTATTGCCGACCAGTCCTCTGGCAATGGCGACCCGCTGCTTTTGTCCACCGCTCAACTTTTTGCAATTGCGATTGTACAACCCTTTGAGTCCCACTCGTTCAAGCAACCCTTTGAGCACAGCCCTATCCACCGTCAAGCCTTGCAACCTCGCCACAAATTCAAGATTCTGCCCCACCGTCAAGTCATACAACAAGTTGTACTCTTGCGTGATATACGATGCATCATTTCTGCGGTACGCATTCAACTGTCCCGCTGACATCTCCCCCAAACACCCAACACCCTCAACTTCCACACACCCAGCCGTGACACCGTCAAATCCTGCCAAACAATTGAGCAAAGTACTCTTGCCAGACCCCGACTCTCCAATCAAAAATACAAGCCCCTTGTCCCCCAACTCCAAATCAATGTTTTTGAGTGCGTCGATTTTGTCTCCTTGGTCATCGTATTGCTTGCACACATTTTTCAAACAAATCATTTTCTTACTCCTTGTAGACAACAAAAGAATGAAGGGGCTCTTTGTCCCCCACACTCTTTTGCACGCATAACACCCATCAATCCAATTTTATGGTATTATAAAACAAACTGCCCGTAGGATCACTTGCAAATTTTCTCTCCACAGGTTGCCCATTGTTTTGACAATACCACTCTGACAAAGTCCTACCACTTTTGCTTCCCTTTACCCAAGTTGTTTCCAATGTTCTATAATCATCTGGGCTGGTGATTCCTGGATTGGTCGGGCCCGTTTGATTGGGATACAACACAATCTTGCCGTCAATATGCCCTGCAAAAGGATGGTCTACTCCAACATACAATGTCTGAACAGTGTTTGGAGTCCCATCAACTTTCCCAATTGTTACGGTGCCATAATCTCCACTCACACTAAGGTTGGTGTGCAAATCCGAACTCAAAATCCCATCGTGCCCAAACAAACTGCTCTCCCACGCAAACCACAACTCCACCTTGATAGATACCGTCCCCCAAACATGACTCGTCCCCGTATAACTCACATACATATCCAAATTGATTTGTTTTGACATTTTGTTTCCAGAATCTCTCTGCAAATCACTTGTTTGCAAATCCATCTTTTCCGTTGCACTTTGCACGCCTTGGTTCAATGAATCCACCGCACTAACACCTTGGTTCATTACTTGTTCTTGTCCCTGTGGCGTGCTTGCATCCTGCTTGTGTGCAACTTGCAACCATCCAAAACTCATACAAAAAACAAAACAAAGCGATAGTGCCATCACCGCCACCCACCGCTTTTTTGTCATTCTTGCAAGCCATTGCTTGTTTGTGCTTTTGGCACTCTCTACACTACTTTGCGTGTTCTTTACGATTTTTTTCATACAATCTGTACTCCTTTTTTTGAAGTCACAAATTTACAAAATCACTCTCCACTTTTTCATTCAACCCCAAGTCACTTCCACGGCGTTCACAATCTATCTTTCAAGTTGCACCGCAGTCACTTTTCTCACCTATGTACACCCATTAGACACAAGTATACACAAGTAATCAAGTAATCAAGTAATCAAGTAATCAAGTAATCAAGTAATCAAGTAATCAAGTAATCAAGTAACTTGTTCTCTACATCTCTATTATACTACTTTTGTATATGCTTGTCAACTATTTTTTTGTTGTTTTTTATTTATTCTAAATATTTATTTTGCACTTGCAGGCTCCTATTTCTACGCCTACGCACAAGGATTGCCCCAATACTTGGGATTCAATTGTTTTTTATATTTTACTTTATGCATTGCCACACTTATATCTCATAGGACACTCTTTTGAGATATAGACCACAGGCGGGTGCGACCAGTCGCACAGATGGGGCGTGTTGAGATAGGGCTTTTTGGATTTCGGATGCGGCCGCCTCTCCTTTGCCCACTTGTACAAGATGCGCAATAATTTTGCGTACCATATTGTACAAAAAACCATTGGCACAAATTTCCAACTTGTACAGACTGTCCTGACTATACGGGTTGGGCACTTGTTGCAAGGAGGCGGAGAGAACGGTACGGGTCGTGCTTTTGATACTGCTCCCACTAGACATATAGGAGACAAAATTGTGCCTGCCCACAAAGCACTCCAAAGCCTTTTGTGCCGACTCCAAATCAAAAACCTCCCCACGCTTGGAGGGCACCCGCCACGCCCTATCTCGCATCAACGGACACATCTCCCCCAAATAAAACAAGTACTCATAGGATTTGCTTTTTGCACTGTACCTTGCGTGAAAATCATCTTCCACCATTTTGGCATCCATTACCCTTATCCCATCATCCAAAAAATGATTGCACCCATTTTGCACCTTGTACGGCAACAAATGTTTGTCACTGTCAAAATGCACGGTCTGCCCACAAGCGTGCACCCCCACATCGGTTCGCCCGCTCGCAAAAACGGTGATGGCGTGCCCAAACAACTTTTGCAAGGCGGTCTCCACGCACTCTTGCACCGTGTTGTGATTGTGTGGCTGTCTTTGCCACCCGCCATACGGTGTCCCAGCGTATTGCAAAATCAAAAAATATCTCATAGCAAAATTTTTTCGTTTTGTATAGTATATATTCACAAAACCTTGTCCACAATTATTGTATCAAAAACTTGGAGGCAAAAACAAAATGACCAATTGGAGTATAGAAGACACCAAAACACTCTTTGACACCGTAGCGCAGTTTTCACAAGAGGGACTGGGGCTGAGCAAGGCGTTTGTAAAAATCGCCAAACAAAGCGGTCGCAGTACCAACAGCGTACGCAACTTTTACTATTCACAGTGCAAACTCTTGGCACTTGTGCCCAAAGTGGCGGGCGAACTTGGCATTCAAACCATCGCACCCAAAAGAGATAGTTTTGTCACTTTTTCAGAGGAGCAAATCACGCACCTTGTGGGGCACATTCTAACCAAAAGAGTGGAGGGACTCTCTGTGCGTGCCATCTTGCAAGAGTATAGCAACGGCGACCCCGTGCTCGCCTTGCGATATATGAACAAATACCGCAGTATGCTCACCACACACAAATCCCGTATGCAAACCATTATGCACGCTTTGCGAGAGCAAAACACCCCTTACTTCAACCCCTACACCAACCAAGTCGTGGATGGCTCCACAAGCGACCCCAAACAAAAACTGGCACTCTTTTTGTCCAAACTAGAAGAAAGCGAAATAGACAGTTTTTTGGATATGCTTGGCAAAATTGTCAATCAATAGTCCACCAATCAGATTGGAGCGGTCTTTTTGTCCGCTCCCCTTTGCTGATAACATTCTTTGCAAAAAATATTTTCACCTATTTTTCCACACAATAACTCTATGAAAAACATTTTCAAAAAACAAACCAAACTGCCCGTACTACCCAAAGATTTTATGGCAAGTGAGCAAGACCCCACAGGCAAATACACGGGCGTACCGCTAGACGGCGGCAAACCAGAACAAGATGCCGACGACCTATAACACCGTGGCACAACCTCTACCTGCGTGACTACCGCCGCACAACAAGTTCAAGTTAAAAACAGCGTGCGATGGAATATGGTGTCTAATCGCTCGTGCTCGCCTCATTCAAAAAAGCAAGCATATCTTGTTGTACCACCGCTTTTTCGTTGTCTGTATGCAGGCTATGAAAAGCATGGTCGTACACTATCAATCTCGTGTTGTCTCCGGCTTTGTCAGCATACGCCAAGATGGCGGGCGTGGAGACAATTTTGTCATCCCCCGCAGCCATCAACAAGGTGGGCACGGTCACTTTGTCCGCATTCTTGATGGCAAACTCACCCGCCTTGGCTATCTGACAAAAAAGTCGCAAAGCAATCCTATCGTGAAAAATCTCACTACTCCCAATCCCGTGCAGTGCCTCACGATTGCGTGTGATATGTGCCCTATTGAGTTTGGTGTGCTTGGCCCACTTGTGATTGAGCCCACCCAGCACGCCCGCACAAAAAACGGTGAATCTGCTCGGTGGCTTGTGGAGCCTGAGCCAAGGTGCTTCCAGTATCAGTTTTTGATATTTTTGTTGTGCGTTGTCTTGTGTCAAAAGGTGATTGATGGCAATATTGCCCCCCATGCTGTGCCCATACAAATACATAGGCAACGATGGAAAAATCTTTTCAACACTCTCTCTGACCGCCTCCACATCACGCAACAAGTCGGTATACCGCTTGACAACCCCCCGTGCTTTGCGACGCTTGGACACCGTCAAATGCTCCATCTTTCCAAAACCGCGCAGGTCTTGCACCACTGCTACAAACCCATCATCCACAAAGCACTTTGCCAACTCATAGTACAACTCAATCCCCTCGCCAAAGCCGTGAATCATTTGCACCACGCCCTTGGGGGTGCCCTCCTCGGGTTGCAACCTTGCCACCCGTATGGGCATTTTGTCATACGCTTGTATCGTATACACTTCTCTCTTATACATAAAACCCTTTTTGTTTTATACAAACGACAAATCTACGGCACCCGCTTTGGCACGCCCCTTGTACCACATTGTGTATGGGTTGCCAACAAAATCAAGGATGGTTTGACCCCCTTGTGTGGTCAACAAACAAAGCGTGAAGGTTGGGTCTTGCAACAAACCAAAATGTGCATTTTTTGCCATATCCCAAGCACCCAAAGATATCTGTACACCCTCCGTTTTGTCCTGCCTTGTTTTGACGGATACAAATCCTCTGATTTTGTTGCCCTCTCGTATCTCTATATCGCACGCTCTACCCAACGCCTTTTGCACCATCAAATTGGGCTGATGTGCCAATTTTTGTTGCAGTCTCTCCATCACCACTTGCACCGCTTGTTGTGAGTCTTCCATCGGTACCACGGCATCCTTGTCGCCAAACTCATTGGACAACACAACGCCCGGTCTTTCTAGGTTGACAGGTGGTGGGACATAGGCGGGCTTTGGCGGAGCCGCAGCGGGGACAACGCCCCCATTTTTGTTGTACGCATCCAAGAACGCTTGCAACTTGTCCATCTGCAAACCCTTGACAAGTGCCAACCTTTTTTTGCTGTCCTCGTCCAACCCCTCCACATTGTCTATCACAATATTGGGTTGCAAGATGCCATCATTATCTTGGTATGTCTTGATGATATCTTGCAACACATCCACGGGCAAAGCCTTGGCAATGTCCAGTCTTTGCTTGTCTTCATCACCCATCTTGACAACAATATCCACTTTGAATCCAAGGTGTTCCAAAAGTTCACCTTTGCAAAGATTCTCTTCCAATCCCATATTGGCAACAAAATCACTCTTGTTGTATTGTCCGACCGTCGCTTTTTTGCCATCTTTCAATACAAAGGCAAAATCATTGATGCCTTGCACAAACTCCGCCACCCCAAGAACGGTCGTTTTTTCTGCACCCCCCAGCGTATACACACAGACGCTCTTTGCAAGACAAGTCAAATCATCACTCTTTGCAAGGTGCTCAAACAATATTTTTGATTTTTGATGCGTATTGTTGTTTGCAAAAGCATCCAGATACAACAACCTATGATTTTGGCACACGATGTTTTGAGCAAGCCTACTCTCAGGTGCCACACGCATCAAAGCCTGTTTGGTGGTTTGCAAATCCTGTGCAAACGATTGCACCACAAACCGCTCCGCCACACCCAACGCAACCAACAACGATTGCCACACTGGGTCACCCATCTCCTCAAAAATCGTGGCGGTCAAGACGCCTGCCACACCCTTGTACAACTCTTTGTTTTGCACGGTACCAAGCACACATTCGCCAGGCATCGCAAACCCGCCGCCCTGCTTTGCAATCATCTTTTTGTCACTGCACGCTGCTTTCAAAGTATCCACTTTGCCTGGGTTGTCACACACTTGCTTGTACACGCCCAACAAAAGCACCATTCCTTGCAAATATTCTTTTTTGTCAAAAGGCACACTGCCCACACTTGCCATCACCTTTGGCAAAATATTGGTCACCGCACTCTCCACCATATCGGTCTCGGTGATGCCCATCTTTTCAAAAAACTGCACGCTTTTGGCATCCGCCATAAAAACACTTGCCACTTGCCTATCCGCTTCTATCATAGCAGATGGCAAATATACACTGGGCACACCCTTGCCCTCAAAAGCAACCTGCTTGCCACTTTGCGTCCTAATCATAGGCACTTGCCTACACTCCACGCTCATCACACCTGGGTACCCAAGGCAAATGCCGTACAAGGTTTTGAGCCAGTCGGTGGACTGTTGTTGCAAAAATTGCAAAGACAAATTTTTGACAAAATCACCCACACCCACCAAAGCCATCCCGTGCTCTTGGTGCAAGTATTTGAGCAAATTGGCACTGGAACCAAGCCCCAACTCCTCCACCACAAAACCTGCTTTGTGGAGCACGGTTTGCACCACGCCGTTGCCCGCCAGTTTGTACAAATCACTATCCACCGCAATCGCCAACTCTTTTGCAAGTCCTACCCCACCTCCAAATTGTGGCACCAAAGCCACTCTTTGGATGGCTTGATAAGTCGCCTTCCAAAAAGCATTGTAGTACACATTGCCGCCAAGATACTCCAAAAACTTGTGCAACGGTGCACTGGCGTGTTGTGAGGTGCGAGTGGGCAAACTCTCCAAAAACGAAAGCGTCATCCACCCTTTTTGTGCAATATGTGCCAACGCCTCCCCATACAACGCTACCAACTCACCCATCAATTGGTCATTGAGCACGCTCTTTTGTTTGAGTTGCTCTCTGGTTGGCTTGGTCTCAAACGGTGCATTGACCCAAAAATTGAGCCCCGTCTCAATCTCGGTTGGAAAAAACACGGACAATTTTTGCCCACTCACTGCCACAATCTTGCCCTGGTTGTCAAGCCCAAAAGCAAGAGAGATTTCAAAGTTGGGTCTGACCACAGAGTTTTTTGCATAGTACAAAAACTTGGCTTGCTGCACGCCGCCTGACAACCCCGTCTTTTTGAGTGTCAACTGTTCCTCTTTGCGTTGTTTTTCTATATGAAAGGATTTGCTACTGTCCAATGCTTGCCCTTGATACACCTTGACGGACACCTTTTGAACACCTCGCAAAAACAACAATGTCTCTTTTTCCAGACTTGCAAATCGCTCTTTCAAAATCCCATAGCAATCTTTGTTTTTCAAAAACGAAAATACAAAAACGGTTTTGTTCCCATTTTGAATCCCTGGTATGGCTTTGGGTACGGAAAAATTCTCAATCGCAAAAGCAAATTGCCCCGAGTATATTTTTGGCAAATCCGTCACACTAAAAACGGACTTGAACCCAATCCCAAACTTGCCAATTTTTTCTTCCGCAAGTTTTTCACTGGCACCATAATTGGTGATTGCCTTGACATCTTCTAGCACAAAAGGTTTGCCATTGTGGCAAAGTTCCAACCTGTCCTCATACAAGCCAAAAAGTAGTTCCGTAGCCCCGGCGTCCTCCGCATTTTGCAACAACTCATAGACAAAGTGCGTGTCATCTTTGTACAAGTCTCCCAATAGTTTGAGAGAGTTGTCCTCATTTTGCACCCTTGCTTTGTGCAACTCCTCTCTAAAAACTCTGACCTCATCCAGCGTATTTGCCTCTCTTATGCTTTGCATAATCTACCCTATCCTTGCACCCTCCAAGAGTGCTCGCATCCACCAAGACTCTCTTGGTGTCCTGTTTGTTTTCTTTTTATGCCAACCGTGCACCCATTATGCTTTCCAGCACTTGCAAAACAATGCCCCAGTTTTTCATCGTGGGGTTGCAATGTGTTTGCACTGACCCACCCTTGGATATCCAACCATTTACCATCTATCTACTATCTACTATCTACTATCTACTATCTACTATCTACTATCTGCTATCTGCTATCTGCTATCTGCTATCTACTATCTGCTATCTGCTATCTATCTGCTATCTATCTGCTATCTATCTGCTATCTATCTGCTATCTATCTGCTATCTATCTGCTATCTACTATTTATCACCTATCATACCGTGATAGTTTTTGCAACCAACGGCTTTATGATACCGTTTTGTTGATTGCCACCAATTCAGAGATAGCAATTTGAGGGTGCCTATACCGCCCTCGTTTTTGCGTTTTGGTTTGGTAGTTGATGGCACTCTTGCTACAATTGTGTAGGCACGCCAAACACGCTTGGCAATCCTCTCCAAAGACGGGCTTTTGCCTTGCTGCCGTTCCACCCTCCACTTGTTCACCCTTGTTGCTTTCCACGGCTTTTAGTTGTATGTTGCGTGTAGGACAAATATTGACGCAACCACCACACGCCACGCAATCATCACTGACAACATAGTCTTTGGCAAAGTTCCCAACCTTTTGCTCCCACTTGGCATTCATCTTTTTCAAAAAGGCAATTTGTTTTTTTGTTTTGTTGCTCTCTTTGCCCCTGATTTGCTCCGCAATCTTGTCTATATTTTTGTCCGCCTTTGCCAACTTCTTTGCAATCGCCCCCTTGGATTTGAGATCATAATGCGTCACCGCATTGGCAACCATCTTGACCCCCAAACCAAAATCCACCTTGACACCCTTTTCCGCCAAAATCTCCACCACGCCCGAGACCGCATTGCCCGCAAAACCACCACAAGTAGCCAGCACAAACACATACGGCTTTGGTTCTATCACCACAGACCCCTCACCCACAACACATTTATTCACGGCACCACTTACCACACTTTCTCCCTCAACGCCATCACTCACAACGCATTCATTCACAGCACCCTCGCTATCAACACACTCACTCTCAACACACTCACTCACGACACTGTCAGCCACCGCCATTTGGCATCCGCTCTCAACCTTGCCCTCAACATCCCCGCTCACTTCACTTTTCTCCTCCGCTCTCACCTCAGTCAAAGACGCTTTCATCCCACTTGCGCTCCCCACATCTGCTCCCACCAAAGCCCGCAACTTGTCCTTGACAATCTTGGGTGCGGCACAATAATGTGTCGGAAAAACAAATCCAACCATCTCCACGCCATCCAAAGCAATCACCGTATCCTTGCCCACGCCAACAATCTCACACTCCCCCACACTGCCGGCAATCTTTTTGGCCAAATACAAACTATTGCCCGACCCACTAAAAACATATATCCGCTTGTTCATTCTTTTTCCCTCATCCTATTTTGAAAAACAATCCATCTTTTTGCAACCAATTTTCATTGCAAAAAAATCCCCCTAGTCTTACACCCTATTATACCAAAAAATGCCAAAAAAAGCAACACATTTTTGCATTGCTTTTTTGGGTCTCTTCCTATTTCATTGGTGAGATACTTTTGAGTCACACGCTTGTACACATTGCACAACATCCTTGTCAAAACATTTTGCTTTTTTATTTTTTATTTTGCGATTTCCACGCCCCTTGCTGAACATAGTGCCGCCGTTGACTCCAATATCCTACTTGCAACAAACACATCCACAACTTCGCTTGTGTATTTTGGGACAAAACCCCCTTGAACCAACGCCACACTCTTCTAGGCCTCTATTTCACTATACAGCATTTCCCCAACAAAATAATTTTTGAATCCAAATCCACTCATTTGACACGCTACATTTTCATCATTGCAATCAATCTCTATATGAAAACAATCCTTATCTAACCGTATCTTAAAATCATCCCTTGTTACACTACCCCTTGGCAAATAATACAAATAGATTTTTTTACAGTGTTGGTTGTTACAAATCACATACCAATCATTTTCTACCTTTGCAAAATTTGGGTTAGACCAATAAACAGCCTTGCTCTTATTCTGACTGGCAAAAGTACAATTGCGATTGCAAAGAGTGTTCTCCCCCCTATAAAACCTCCGGTTACAACCAATAATGGCATCCTTCTTTGTCATTGCAACACCTCCAAGTTGTTTTTTTAAGGCTTGGCAAAGTCAAGCCTTTTGTAGTATACTACAAAACTTTTTCAAAATTTTTGCCTTATTTCTAAATTTATTACTACTCTCAACTTACACACTCCCATACAGCAAAGACGCACCACCGCCCACTCCAAACACATCTCACGCATACACCTATTGTTTACAAGACAACCTACCAACCATCTTTGCCACTCTCTTCCCACTTACCCAATGAACATAATACGCTCACATTACAAAAAAACTGACCAGCATTGTGGGTGGTCAGTTTTCTTGTTTTTTCCTTTCTGTATCAACCTTATTCTTTGATAGGTCTTTTGTAAATATGTTTCATCACTCTATCACCCGGTGCCCCTACACACGCAACCAGTTCCCAACCCTCTGCTCCTGCCTCATTGAGTTGTTTCACTTGTTGTTTGTCAGCATTCCCAAATAAGTTTTTTTCTTGCATTTCTACTTTGTACTCCCACTGCAATACCGTCTCTCCATCCACACCCGTTGATTTCCCAATTGTTTTGGGCAAGTGTTTTCGCAGTTTATTTGTCAACTGCTTTTGTAGTATACTACAAAAAACTTTCAAGATTTTCATCATTTGAAAGTTTTTTGAGACCGTATTTGCGTGCACCCCTCACACTCTACAAAATGACTCCTACACTCGTTTATTTTCAAAAACAAGATTGTTCCAATCTCCACCCTTTTTATTCCAATGCGTGGGCTAGGGTTGCAATCAAATCTTTGGTGATAGCATACTCTTGTTGTATTTTGTCTTGGGGGATGGGATAAGGTTGGTCTTCAAAGAGTTCCAAGGTCAGGGATGGGATGCCGAGTTCTTGGATACACCAATCCTTGTAGCCGCCTGCACTGGTGCCTTGCGTAGATACGGATTGATAGGGCTTTTGTCCTGGGGGGATTTTGGCGTTGAGATGGTGCAAGATTTTGTTTGCAACAAGTTGGTCACGAGCCACATTTTGTGGAGGTGCAAAAAAATCGTGATACAATTCACGCCCCCTTGCGTGCAAAGACAAGGTAGCCACCGGCCGCACCCTTTGCGTAAAATTCACCAAAGCCTGCGTCTCCGGTTGGTCATTGGGTGCAAAACCCACAAAGTCACTCGGGCAATCTGTGGGATACAACGCACAATAACACCCTGCCCTTGCACCTCCATCCACGACACACGCCTTGCACGACACACATTCTTGGTCGCCGTTCCGCTCCCCACGCAATGTTTCACTGACGGAGCACCTCGCCTTTGCCCCGTCATCCACAAGG
>WQZE01000016.1 GCA_009780875.1 Bacillota bacterium
GAATTGGTAATTTGTAAATGTTGTAAGGGTGTTTTTTGTGTGTGGCTGAATTTTGTGGAGCCTGTACACAAAAGGAATGAAACACGCTTTGCAAAGTATAATATACAACAATGCAAATGCAAATGCAAAACAAGTAAACAAGTAAACAAGTAAACAAGTAAACAAGTAAACAAGTAAACAAGTAAACAAGTAAAACGCAGATATAGAAAAACAAACAAAATAAATTTTTTAAAAAAGGAGTAACGATATGGGGCAATGGGACAATGGGACAATGGGACAATGGGGCAATGGGGCAATGGGGCAATGGGGCAATGGGGCAATGGGGCAATGGGACAATGGGACAAGTACAAGGCAGTAGACCTTGTAGGAGTGAACTGCGTTCGCCCGCCCAGGCAAGACAATACCAAGTGGAAAAACAGCAAAACAAACAAAGTGGGAATCGTGGCAAACTGTGTGGGTTTGCAAAGGAGAGGACAATGCAACAAGGTAGCGTGATAAAAACTAGGGTGAGCCAGTTTGTGGCTCTATTTTTGGTTGCGGTGAGCATCTTTATGGTGGCGTGTGGAAACAAGCAAGACAAGGCGGATGATGGGCTTGTCAAGAATGTAAAAATCACAACTACGGTGCAAGACGCAGTGAGTTATGGCAAGAACATTTTGTCTTGGGACAAGGTGAGTGGCGTGGATGGGTACAGTATCAAGGCGAGTGAGTATCAGTTTTTTGAGACTACGGATACGAGTTTTGACCTTGGGGAGTTGCAACTTGGGGATTATCAGTTGCAAGTGGCGGGGTATCACAAGGATGACTCAGACGTTGGGTATAGGGCGAATGAGTACAGCAAGCCCATACCGTACCAATCCTATGGCAGAGTGACCACAGCGAGTACGGGTGGCACGACACGGAGTGATAGTGGATTGTTTGGGGCGATGGATGAGGTGTCTGTTGGGTCAAGTTATTTGGGGCGTGGCTTTGATATGATAAACAGCAATTTGGTCAACCGCAAAACGGTCTTGCGTACGCCCATTTTTGACGGCAACAAACTCAAAGCACAGCCCGTGGTCAAGGATGTAGAGTACGCAACCAAGGTGATTGACACCTACAACGAGAGTGCTACTCAGTTTTTGGAGGACCTCAACGGCAAACTCAACCTCAGTGCCAATGGGTATTGGGGTAGTGCATCTATGTCTTCTACCTTTGGTACTACGAGTGAGAGCAAGGAGTTTCATTCCTTCAAGATGTTGGATGCCTATGTGCACAGTTATACGCTGAGTCTGCAAAGTGATATACCTGTCTTGCGTGACATTGTGACCAATGACTTTTTTGCGGATTTGTACAGCAAGCAAGTGTCTCCTGCGCAACTCATGGAAAAATACGGCACGCACTTTGTGATGGGTGTGGATATGGGTGGAAGACTCCAAAGCACCTACTTGTTGGAGTCCAATGAGCAATCCAGTATTGACAGCGTGAGTGCCTCTATCAGTACGCAGTTCAACTACGGTGTAGGTGGTGGTTCTGTGGGCGGAGAAGTGGATTGGAGAAAAGAGGCAAGCAGCAAGGGTGTCACACACAACACAGAGATTTGGGTATTGGGTGGTGATTCTCGGGCTGAGGACGGCACGATATTTGATTTTAGCAGTGATGACAAGGTGCGTGACTACTATGCACAATGGGCGGATACTTTGCGTTATGCCCCTGCTTTGATGGGGCTTGGCAGTAGCCAAGATATCATCCCGCTTTGGGCACTCATTGATGGACTCAATGACAAGCCAGAGTACAGTTGGACCTACCAAGATGGTACAAGTGTCAATTCTTTGACACGGTCTGCGCAATTGCAAGAATATTTTTATCAGTATGGCAGGGAGAGTTATGTTCGTTTTATGAATGGCTATGGCAAGGATGTATCTTTGCCCAAGTCTATCACCAATGTGACGGTCAACAGGCAAAGTACGACCGTGGATACTGAAACGGGTAGGAATGTTTTCTATGTGAGACCGGAGTTGGGTGCAAATGAAAGTCTTGACATCAACTTTGATGTATTGCCAACCAATGCAAGTTTTTTTGACAAAGAGTACAGCGTACAACCACACGACGGGGACTATTTGACGGTGTCCAAAGATGGGGTTATCAATCTTGCGGATAACGCAGAGCAACACCTTGGCGATATCGTGCAAGTCATCGTATCGGCGGGTGGCGTGAGACAAATGGTGTCTCTCAAAGTGGACAAAGTGTATGATATCACCTATGATGCGGGTGAGGGGGATTTTGGCAAAGACCCCTATGGTGTACCTATCCAACAATTGGTGGAAAAAGTGCACTATACAGAGAGTATCCAAAGCCCGAGCAAGGACAATCGTGGTAGACCTACCCAAGAACCCAAAAAAGAGGGTTTTGTGCACGATAGTTTGAAAAATTTGCGTGAGGATGAAAAACAAGAAATGGGTAATGTTGGTGTCAACTATTTTGATGGTTGGGTGGACCAGCAAGGCAAAGAGTTTGAGTTTGGGTACCAGCCCAATAGAGATATTACCCTTTTCCCAAAATGGAGAACGGAATTTTTTGAGATTACCTTTGATGCGGGAGATGGGCAGTTTGAGCACAATGGCAGCATTTTGTCAGAGCAAACGGTCAAGTACAGGTATAATGAGCGGCCCAAGTCACTCAGTCTCTTGGGTAGGGATGACCCAGTTATGCCAGGTTTGGATGACAACGGGGAAAGACTGGCGTTGTTTGATAGTTGGTACACGACCAAAAACAATCTGGGAAAGTTTGATTTTGAAACGAATTACCTCACCAAAGATGAAACGGTGTATGCTCAATATATACAATATAAATATTTTGTGGTAGAGTTTGATTTGGGTGGAGGGATAGGCAATGCTACCACGGGTAGGCAAAATGTAGATGTTAGTTTTGGTGCGGAGGGTAAAGTCGTAAAACCAGCCAAAGACCCGGTCAAAGAATATTATACTTTTAAGGGATGGTACCGTTACGGGGTTGCTGAGAGTGGGGAAGACCCTAATGATTGGTACCCATGGAATTTTGAGACATCTCTAGTGAGAAGGAACACGATACTCTATGCACTGTACGACGAACCCCAAAACAACTTGGTGACCATCAATCTAGTGGATGAAGATGGGAAAACGGTTGCCAAAGATTGGAAGTTGTGGCTCATTCCTAGTGGGCAAAAAGTGCCGTACCAAACGGATGCCGTGTACCCAGATTACAGGCTTCTTGGTTGGTACACTACGCTTTTTGGGTCAGAGAAATTCTCTTTTGATACCATTGTGACGAGTGAGTTGGTGATTTATGGCAGGATGGAGAGTGCCAAATATGTGGTGAATTTTGACCTCAATGGTGGCAATGGGGATATTCCAAGTCAAAATCTTTTTGGAGGCGACCGAGTCAAGGAGCCGGTGGCACCTGAGGCGGATTATAGGGATTTTGTGCGTTGGACAACGGACAGGGGTGGCAATCAATCTTTTAATTTTGATAGCGTGCCCACAACAAATTTGACACTCTATGCTCAATGGAAGTTGCGTGACAAAGAGGATGGGGCAGGGGAAGTAGGGGTTAGGTCAGAAACTTGGAAGGCTAGCCACGACAACCAAACTTGGGGCGAGAGTAATGCCTTTGATACCGTACCGTATTCCAAATTCGGTCTTGATAAAAAGAGGTTGCAAAGCCTTGGATACACACATATGCAGATTTTTGTAACCCTCAATGTCGCTGAGGAAAGCGATGGGTATGAGTATATTAATTTGTACAAGACAGCCAATGCATCGGGGGCCCCTTATCAACAAATAAAGTTTGAGCACGGTGCTGGCTACAAAGAGCCGGGTTGGTATAAGCACGGTTTTACTTTTGCGGCGGAGACATTGGATCGCTTTGATGACAATTCGTTTGTGCTTAGGTACGGTTCCTCTGGTGCATTGCAAAACCGTTGGTTCCACAAAGACCTATATATCGCAGTGGTGTTTACCAAGAGATAATATACAGCAAAATACCTTGAAAAAATAGAGTCGTCAAAAAAACGGTCGCAAAAAAAGCACGCACAAAATTGTGTGTGCTTTTTTTGTAAGGATTGGCTATGGTAAGATGAATGCTTTTTTAGTAGACAGTTCTTGTGGGCACTGGTACTGTCCGAACCACGGTGCCATTGCTTTGAAGGAAGAACTTTGCAATAAGGCTGCTTTTGTCACAATGCAAGGGGGGGCGGGTGGGCTTCATAAATTTTTTGGCAAGTGGGTGGGGTATGACCTCGGTGAAGCAGCGTAAAATGCAAAAAAAGTGAGGGGGAATTTGTGAAAAAGCGGATTTGTGATTGACAAGATGGGGGGTATTGTGGTATAGTATAGGGGAGAAAAATTTTTGAGGTGATTTTTTGGATACCAAGAGATACAAATATTTGGGGTTGTTTGCCGAGTTGGCAAAGGTGGGCGTGAGCAATGAGGGTGAGTTGCTCGCCAAATTTGATGCTGTAATGGCGTTGAGTTTTGATTATGGTGCTGAGGTGTGGGAGTATTTGTGTATGGCGCACGAGGGTTTGGCGCAAAACAATGCAGGGTTTTCTCAGGTGCTTGGCGACAAGATTTTTGCCAAGATGTATGAGGAGAACGGTGCCAAGACCGTCAAGGTGGTTTGTGATACCGTTGCGATTGGCAAGATGGTTTTTGGATACAATCCGCAGGCCGCAAGTGATTTGGCGCAAGCCGTGGTGGCTGGGTGGCTGACGAGTGGCAAGTACGACAATGCCGACTATGCAATGGCGATGGTTGCCAAAAATATCCGTGTGGACTACACCAAGTATATGGATATTTTGGTCGCCTTTGCCATCAGTGAATGTATGGACAAAGCAAAGCAAACGGGGAGTAGACCTAGTGTGCCCAAAAAGATGGGAGAGATTTTGACCAAATTTGTGGGCAAACTCAAAGGACCAGACAAGGCAAGATTGCTGCAAAGAATCAAAGAGATTGGATAAAAGTGCAAGGGCAAACGGTGTTTGTCCTTGTTTTTTGTGTGAGCGTGGGGTGATTGTTGCAATCAAGGCTGTCCGTGGGCACAAAAAACTTGAAAGGTTGGAGCAATGCAAAATTGAATAAGTAAAATAATTAAAAACCGTAAAAAAGAGTTGATAAATATTTTTGTGTGGTATATAATAGTCAATAGTCATAGAGTGGAAAAGGATAACGGTTTGTCTTTGGTGACCGAAAAGAATTTTGAATCAAATCTTGTGGTGACCGTAGGTGATATCTGGTTTTCAAAAGGGTTTGAATTGCATTCTGGCAACACAAGGATTGTGACAACGGGTGGGGTAAAAGTGAGTACGCTGTTGTATGCGGATTGGAATGTGGTTGTGACGGGTGGTTATTTGTTGCGTGCAGAGATGGGTATGAGTGCAACCAATGTTGTCTTTGACCACGCCTATGTGGATATCAAGGGCAAAGATGGGATTGCCAATGTGATGGCTGGCACTGGGTTGTATGCGGAGAGTGTGAGCCTAAAAAACGGATCCAGCGTGACTATTGTGGGCGGTAAAGGTGCGGATGCTGCTGCCAATGGTGGGGGCGGTGGTACGGGTGGTTTTGGTGTGGATTGCTTTTTGGGTGGATTTTTGATAGAAGATGGTTGTGTTGGAAACATCTATGGAGGCGACGCCGGAAAAGGTGGTAGAGGGAGTGATGGGTCAGGGATTGGAAACAGTGCCAACGGCAAGAAAGGCGGACGAGGCGGTGATGGTGGTGTAGGGGTACGGTATGGTACCGTGTTTGCAAACAATGCACAGAGCGGATTTGTGATACGGGGCGGAAAAGGTGGGGAAGGCGGTGATGGTGGCAAAGGCAACTGGTTGGGGAGTGATGGTGCCAAGGGCGACAAGGGGTCGGATGGGTTGGCGTATGCAAGGTGAGTTTGCCAAAGTCTTGGGGACAGTAGAGATAGTAAAGGTGCGAACCAACCAAAGATTTTGAAAATCCAAAAAGTCAAACAAGGGCAAAAAGGTTGACAAAAATGATTTTTTGCGTTATAATAGAGAATAGCGATTGGAGAATTGCTATTCTTTTGTTTTTGTTTTTTGGCGGTTTGCCATAGACATAGATAAACATAAATATAGTAAGATAGAGGATTAAAAAAAATGGCGAGACAGTTTTCTTTGCAACAGATCCTAAACATTGGGATTATGGCACATATTGATGCCGGCAAAACGACCACTACGGAGCGTATTTTGTTTTATAGTGGCAAGAGCCACAAGATTGGCGAGGTGCACGATGGGTCTGCTACGATGGACTGGATGGTGCAAGAGCAAGAGCGTGGTATTACTATCACGAGTGCGGCTACTACGACACAATGGAACAATCACCGTATCAACATTATTGATACACCGGGTCACGTGGACTTTACGGTAGAGGTGGAGCGGTCACTCAAAGTGCTTGACGGTGCGGTTGGTGTTTTTTGTGCGAGAGGTGGTGTGCAACCACAAAGCGAAACCGTTTGGAGACAAGCCAACAAGCACAAGGTGCCAAGGATGGCGTATGTCAACAAGATGGACCGTGATGGTGCTGATTTTTATAATGTAATGAAAATGATGAAGGACCGCCTTGGTGCAAACCCTGTGGCAATCCAATTGCCGATTGGTGCAGAGGGTGGATTCAAGGGGCTGATTGACCTTGTGGAAATGAAAGCCTATATCTACACCAATGACTTGGGTACGGACATCAAAGTAGAAGAAATCCCTGCGGATATGAAAGCAGAGGCGGACAAGTACAGGGGTATTATGATTGAGGCGGCGGCGGAAAGCGAAGATGCCTTGATGGAGAAGTTCTTTGAAAGTGGCACTTTGTCCAACGAAGAAATCAAAAAAGGTCTCAGAAAAGGCACGCTAGAAATGAAAATCACCCCAATGCTTTGCGGGTCAAGTTACCGCAACAAGGGTGTGCAAAAAATGTTGGATGCCGTGGTTGACTACTTGCCAAGCCCACTTGACATTGCGGCTATGAAAGGTGTGACACCAAAGGGTGTAGAAGAAGAACGCAAAGCGGACGACAAGCAACCTTTCAGCGGACTTGCCTTCAAGATTATGGCGGACCCATTTGTTGGAAAACTTGCCTTTTTCAGGGTGTATAGCGGTACACTATCAAGCGGTAGTTATGTGCTCAACAGCACCAAAAACAAAAAAGAAAGAGTTGGGCGTATCATCCAAATGCACGCCAACAACCGTACAGAGATTGATGAGATTTGCACAGGTGACATTTGTGCTTTGGTCGGACTCAAAGATACTACGACGGGAGACACTTTGTGCGACCCTGAAAAGCCCATTATTTTGGAGAGTATGACCTTCCCTGAGCCTGTTATCAGAGTTGCGATTGAGCCAAAGACAAAAGATGGTCAAGAGAAAATGACGATGGCGCTCATCAAACTTGCCGAGGAGGACCCAACTTTCAAGACCAATACGGACCAAGAGACAGGTCAAACTTTGATTGCGGGTATGGGCGAGTTGCACCTTGAAATCATTGTGGATAGACTTTTGAGAGAGTTCAAGGTAGAGGCCAATGTGGGCAAACCACAGGTTGCGTACAGAGAGGCTATCCGCAAAAAGGTTGAAAAGATTGAGGGTAAATATATCAAGCAAAGCGGTGGTAAGGGACAACACGGTCACTGTGTGATTGAGATGGAGCCTTTGCCTGCGGGGAGCGGATATGAGTTTGTTGACAAGATTGTGGGTGGTGTGATTCCAAAAGAATATATTCCTGCCATTGACAAAGGTATCCAAGAAGCAAAAATGAGCGGTGTGTTGGCGGGCTATGAGACCGTTGACTTCCGTGTGACCGTTGTGCACGGTTCCTACCACGAGGTGGACAGTAGCGAAATGGCGTTTAAGATTGCTGGTAGTATGGCTTTTAAGGAGGCTATGCGTAAAGCGGACCCTGTCATTATGGAACCGATTATGAAAGTAGAGGTAGAGGTGCCTGAGGACTATTTGGGTACCGTTATGGGTGATATCACTCGTAGGCGTGGTATCCTCAATGGGACAGAGTCAAGAGCGGGCAGCCAAATGATCAAGGGTGATATTCCTTTGAGTGAGATGTTTGGATACTCTACGGATTTGCGAAGCAATACCCAAGGGCGTGGTAGTTACTCTATGGAGTTTAGCCATTATGCCGAAGTGCCAAAGAGCGTGGGTGAAAAGATTGCTGGCGACAAAGCAAAAAATAAATAGACAAGAATAATTGGGCGTAATGGGCGTGTGCCAGGTGAAGTGCTCCCAAAGCGATGTGTAAAGGTGATGCGCAGAGCATAAGGAATTGCATGCAGTTGTTGACGAACAGTTGTGTGCAATTTCTGTTTCTTTGAGACGGTGAGGAGAGAGACAATATGGAAAGTGTGTTAGCCATTTTGTTGGCGGTTTTTGGATGGCTTTTTGGAGTCGTGGCGGTCATTTGTGCGATACTTGGTATCGTGACTACGGCGATGTATCACTACAAAAAGAGTGAGGGTGAAAACAATCAATACCTCCAAAACACAGCCACTCGGTATTGGACGATTTTTCTTGCCATTTCCATTGCGTTTGCGGTGGTGATGATGGTGACGATGGTGCTGGCGTTCGTGAAAGCATAGAAGCAGTGAGTAAGTTTGTGTAGGGTTGTTTGATGGAGTGTTGGATTGAAGGAGTAGGGTGGAAATATCAAGAGGTCAATGCTTTGTAGGGTGGTTGCGTTGGGTCAAGTGTAGATGATGGTGATGGAGATATTTTGTAAAAAAGCCAGCAGGAGCACAAAGTTGTTGGTGTGGGACTACAAGGAGAGAGTATGAAAAAAATACAAAGAATTTTTGTTTTGACGGTTTTGGTATGTGTGGTGGTCAGTGTTGCGACAGGGTGCATTATCAAAAAGACGCCAACGCAGTCCGCTAGCATAGAAAACGAGCAAGTGACTATCACCAAGGATGATATTTTTGACAGATATTCTGCTGTGGTGACGGGGGAAATTGTCAATGATGGAGAGAAGAGCATTCTTGGTGTTGAAATAGAATATGGGTTTTACAATGAGCAAGGTGGCGTTTTGGAGAGTGCCAAAGATATTGTGGCAGGGCCTTTGGCTGTGGGAGAGAGAGCCATCTTTACTTGTCGGCAGTTGATTTTTGATAAAGGTGCTGTGCCAGTGAGCGCCAAGTTGATTAGAATGACTTTGCATTGACAAGATAACAAGATAACAAGATAACAAGATAACAAGATAACAAGATAACAAGATAACAAGATAACAAGATAACAAGATAAATAAAAATTAAAAAGGTGTGTTTGCGGGAGTCATCCGATGTCACAAGGGGATGGGTTGTTGTGGCTGGCATTTGTGAGACAGTGGTCTAGCAAGGCAACCAAGTGACAAAAAAGTTGGGAGACCAAAAAGGGAAAATATCAATGGTAAATGTAAACAATGTGTCATTGCAGTATGGCAGTAGAGTGCTTTTTAAGGATGTCAATATCAAGTTTACGGCGGGCAATTGCTACGGCGTGATTGGTGCCAACGGAGCGGGCAAAAGTACTTTTCTCAAAATTTTGAGTGGAGAACTTGAACCCAATACAGGGGATGTGACCATTGAAAAAAACAAGCGGATGTCTGTACTCAAACAGGACCAAAATATCTATGATGAGGACACGGTGCGGGGTGCGGTGATGCGTGGGCACAGCCGAATGATGGAAGTCATTGTGCAAAAGGATGCCTTGTATGCCAAGCCTGATTTTGGAGATGCCGATGGACTCAAAGCCGCCGAACTAGAAGAGGAGTTTGCGGAGATGGACGGGTGGAATGCGGAGTCCAATGCAGAGAATTTGCTCAACTCTCTCAAAGTGCCGAGTGAATTGTTTGACACCCCAATGTCCCAAGTGGAGCCCAAAATCAAGGTCAAGGTTTTGCTTGCGTCGGCATTGTTTGGGAGCCCGGATATTTTGCTTTTGGATGAGCCCACCAACAACTTGGATATCAAAAGCGTCAAGTGGTTGGAGGACTATTTGATGGAGATGGGCGGCACGATTATTATTGTGTCACACAATAGGCACTTTCTCAACAAGGTGTGCACGCATATGTGTGATGTGGATTTTAGAGCCATCAATATTTTTGTGGGCAACTATGATTTTTGGTATGAGACCAGCCAGTTGATAGCAAGGCAACAAAGGGACCAAAACAAAAAGAGTGAGCAAAGAGCCAAGGAGTTGCAAGACTTTATTGCAAGGTTTAGTGCCAATGCATCCAAGTCCAAACAGGCGACCAGTCGCAAAAAGGAACTTGAAAAACTCAAAATTGAGGATATCAAGCCCTCCAATCGCAAGTACCCCTTTGTGGAGTTCAAGCCAGAAAGAGTGCCGGGCAATGATTTGTTGACAGTAGAGGGGCTCACCAAAAAAGGTTTTTTTGAGAATGTGAGTTTCTCCATCAAAAAAGATGACAAGGTTGCTTTTATTGCGGACAAGACCACGAGTGTCACAATGCTTTTTGATATTTTGATGGGCGTGCAAAAAGCGGACAGTGGAGAGTTCAAGTGGGGCAAGACCATTACACCGGCGTATTTGCCACAAAATAATGACAGTTTTTTTGAGGGCTGTGATATGACTTTGGTGCAATGGCTTGGGCAGTACTCCAAAGACAACAACCAAGAGTTTTTGCGTGGGTGGCTTGGTCGTATGTTGTTTAGTGGCGAAGAGGCACTCAAAAAAGCCAAGGTTTTGTCAGGGGGAGAAAAGGTGCGTTGTATGCTTGCGAGAACGATGCTTATGCAAGGCAACTTTTTGCTCTTGGACGAGCCCACCAATCACCTTGACTTGGAGAGCATCACGGCACTCAACAAGGGTATGAGCAACACGCCCAACAATACAATGTTTATCACACACGATGAGGAGATTGTTGCCACCGTGGCAACCCGTATCATAGAAATCAAGGATGGCAAGAAAGTCTTTGACAAGGATTGCCCATATGAGGAGTACTTGGAAAAGTATTGCTAGGATTTTGCAAAAATTGGAGTATCAACAAGAATGGATAAAAAACTGGGGGTCAATTTTTTGAGTGCATCGGCTCTCAGTTTTGTGGGGGATGGGGTGCATAGTTTGTTTGTGCGGAGCGTCTTGGCACAAAAGCACGATTTCAAGTCTGGACAGTTGCACAAGGAGGCAAGCCGATTTGTGTCAGCGGTGGCACAGGCAAAGTTTGTGGAGAGCGTGCTTGACAAACTGACCGAGCAAGAACAAGCCATCTACGCACGGTGTAAAAATGCCCACGCTGACCAAAAGCCAAAATCGTGCTCGTTTGACCAATACAAAAGAGCGACAGGTTTGGAGGGTGTGCTCGGCTGGCTTTGGTTGCTGGGGGAAAAAGAGCGAGTGGTGGAGATTGTGGATTGGCAAATGAGTGGCTTGCAAGAGTGAAAGATATTTTTTCGGTCTTGGGAATGGTGATAAAAACAAAAGAGATGATGGATTTGGTATGGCGGAGTAGAATATGAAATATATTTTGTTGGACACCAATATATTGATATATAGGGAGGGTGAGCAGAGGCTTTCTTGTGAGATAGAAAGTTTTTTTGCGTTGCTTGCGGATAGTGAGGAGTACAGGGTCAAGATACACCCGCTCAGTATCCAAGAGTTGGAGGGGCACAAAAATCAAACACAAAGGGATACAATGCTGTCCAAAATCAAGGCGTATAAACAATTGAGTGAACCGCCAATCCCAACGGGTGAGTTTTTGAAACGTGTGGGGGGTGCGGATAGTGGAAACGATGGGATAGATAATCAGTTGCTTTATGCAATCCAACAATCCTGCTGTGATTTAATGGTGACAAATGACAAGGGGTTGCTCAAAAAGGCACAAAAAATAGGATTGGGGGATAAGGTATACAGCGTAGAAATTGCTATTGAGTTTTTGGAGAGTCTCCTAAAAAAAGAGAAAGAGACCGATGTAAAGAAAACTTTTGCAGAGTTGCAAGAAAAGTATTTGTATCATCTTGAACTTAAAGACGCTATTTTTGATGGGTTACGAAAAAATTATTGGGAGTTTGACGAGTGGTATAAGAGAAAAAGTGGGCAAGAAAAGAAGGCTTTTGTAACCTATAAAGGAGATACGAATGAACTGGGCAGTTTTTTGTTGTTGCAAATAGAGGAACCTAAGGACTTGGTAGACAACTGTGCGCAACCCTTGCCACAAGAAAAATCGCTCAAAATATCCACTTTGATTGTGACCGACCATCAAAAGGCCTTTGGAGAGTTGTTTGTCAAAACTATTTTTGAGTGTGCGGTAAAAAATGATTTGAGACAAATATATTGCACGGTTTTTGAAAACGATGAGACAAAGACATTGGTCAAATTGCTTGTGGAGTATGGATTTGAGAAGTATACCACCAAAACCACTCTTCGTGGGGATAGGGGTGAGGGCGAGGAGTCGGTATATCTGCATACAATATGCAAAGAGCATACAAGGTACCCTATGGTAAAAACGAGTGATGGCAATGCTTGGGTGGTACCCATAGATACCCGCTATCACGAGAGACTTTTCCCGGAGTATTGCAATCCGCATAATCGGCAGATAACGATGGCACAGTACGAATACCAAGGCAAAGCCATCAAAAAAGCCTATCTTTGTAATGCGAATACAAAGAGTATAGAGCCTGGTGATGTATTGTTTTTTTATCACAGTCGAAATGTCGACCAGCATAGTTGCCAAGCCAAGAAAGCGAAGTCAATCACTACGGTGGGCGTGGTGGACAAAGTGTTTAGGGCCCAAAGTGTGGGGAGTGTGGATGTGTTGCAAAAGTGGGTGGTGCGTCGTACGGTTTATGAAAAAGATGAAATAGAAAAATATTATCAAAAAAATGGGTTAGTGATATTGTTCAAGCATTTTGTGACTTTGGAGGGGGTTGGTGTGAAGATGCCGGACATTGGGCAAAGTATTCCACAAAGCATTATGGGATTGAAAAAAGAGCAAGTGGAGCAAATTGTTGCATTGGCGAATACAAAACAATTGGTTGAATAATCCGCTCAGTTGGGGAAATATGTGTAAAATATTGATATCAATCAAGCCTCAATATGCAAAAAAAATATTTGAGGGGAGCAAGGTGTATGAGTTTAGAAAAGTTGGGTTTGCAAGGGGTGTACAACGAATGGTTGTATATGTGACAAGCCCCATTGGTAAAGTATGGGGAGAAGTGGAGGTTTTGCAGGTGCTTAAAGATAAACCCCAAAGTATATGGAAACAGACAACCAACCCCAAGGGTGCAAGAGGGATTGATAAGAAAGCATACGATGAGTATTATCAAGGTGGTAAAAAGGCGGTGGTCTTGCGGTTGGGGCAAGCGGTACGCTATGACCAAGAAAAGTTGTTGCAAGATTTTGGGGTCAAGGTGGCACCACAATCTTTTGTTTATTTGGAATCATAGATGAAGGGAGTGGGGGGGAGAAATAATGATATGATTAGGATGGACAATATTTTTGTGTTTGGAGAGAGAATTTTGAGAAGTGTAAATCTTGTGCGATAAAATCCATTTATTGCAAATATATTGATTTTTCAGCAAAAAAATGTTTGACTTATTTTTTTGTTAGTGCTATACTGGTGGGGTAGGTTTGCAAGGATTGTTTGGATGGAGGCGGTTGGGGGTA
>WQZE01000017.1 GCA_009780875.1 Bacillota bacterium
GATTCAAGGCCATTGACTGGTTGTTTTCATTGTTTTTGATAGCGGCGGTTGTTGGACAAGTGTACTGTGATGTCACCATCCCAGAGTACACCAACAAATTGATGACCGCACTGACGGACAAAACAAAGACGGGCTGGGATGTTTGGATGGTCGGCTGGCCTATGATTGTGTATGCCACGGGTAGTATGGTGGGCACCATCATAGCGGCGTATTTTGCGTCCTTGATTGGGGCACATTTTTCTCAGTATTTGCGTGCCGAAATGTTTAGGAAAGTGCAAGGGTTTGGTTTTGACGAACTCAACAAGTTTGGCACCCCTAGTTTGATAACTCGCAGTACCAACGATATTGAGCAAGTGCAAATGGCGATGATGTTTATTTTGCGGATGGGGGTCTCTGCACCGTTGACCGCTGTGTGGGCCATTGTCAAAATTCAGCAAGCATCCACTCCTTTGATGGAGGCTACCGGTATTTGGATGGCGTTTTTGATTGCCACCTTGATTTTGATGGTGTTGTTGTTTTTGCCAAAGTTTGCAAAGATACAAAAGTACACCGACAAAATCAATTTGGTGACAAGACAAAACTTGACCGGTTTGCGTGTCGTCAAGGCGTACGGTGCGGATGAGTATGAACAACAAAAAACAAGCAAGGTGGTGGGCGAGAGTGCCAAACTGACGGCTTTTGTGGGTCGTGTGGGTGGTATGATGTTTCCGCTGATGTTTTTGGTGCTCAATGGCTTGATGTTGACCATCTACTGGTTGGGGACTTCGCTCATCAATGGGTCTGGGTTGCATATTGCGATTCCTATGCCTGAGGGCAAGCCTGGGGACCCACAGATTGTATACGATGGCGGGTTGAGTCTGCCCACGATGATTGAGTTTGTCAATTTGGCGATTCAAGTGTTGTTTAGTTTTATTATGCTTTTGATGTTGTTTGTAATGGTGCCAAGAGCCATCGTGTCTGCACGCCGTATCAACGAGGTCAGGCATACGGAGTGCGTCATACAAGACCCCAAAGAGCCCAAGGCGTTTGTGCCATCTGCGGATATTGAATTCAAAAATGTGTCTTTCAAATATGTGGGAGCGGATGACTATGTGCTCAAAAACCTTAATTTCAAAATAGAGGCTGGACAGACCGTTGCTTTTATTGGCAGTACGGGGTCGGGCAAGTCTACGCTTATCAATCTTGTGCCAAGGTTCTATGATACTACCGAGGGTGAGATTTTGGTGGGTGGTGTCAATGTCAAAGACATCAAACAAGAGGACTTGCTCAAAACGATTGGATATGTGCCACAAAAAGGTATGTTGTTTAGCGGTACCGTGTCAGACAATATTGGTTTTGGTTTGACGGACCAAGAGACCGCAAAGATGCAAGAAAAACCAAAAACACAAGAGGTGCCCGAGGGCGAGGTCGTCAAACCAAGTGAGGAGTACAGCGAGATGGAAAGGGTGGCGATGGTTGCCAGTGCACACGGTTTTGTCAAAGACCTCAATGGTGAATACCAAGCACACATTGCCCAAGGCGGAAAGAATGTATCGGGTGGACAAAGACAACGGTTGAGCATTGCGAGAGCGGTGGCGATGGACCCCAAGATTTTTATTTTTGATGATAGTTTTAGTGCCCTTGACTACAAGACAGACAAGGCGGTCAGGGCGGCACTCAAAGAGAGAGGCAGAGGGGCAACCAATTTGATTGTGGCACAAAGAGTGGGAAGTATTATGGACGCCGACAAAATCATCGTGCTTAATGAGGGCGAGATGGTGGGGCAAGGCACACACAAAGAGTTGATGAGCGTGTGTGATATCTATCAAGAGATAGCCCTCAGTCAATTGTCAAGAAAAGAACTAGGACTAGCAGAATAAGCAAGGAGTGAAAATGAGTAATAATAAAAACAAGAAAAAAGTCACTCCCAAGGCGAGTGAGGACAAAAAAGAGGTGCCAAGTGTGGCACAAATAGATGGCGTAGCGATGGACACAAAGGGTGAAGAGGTAATTGCACAAGCGGAGACCGTGGTTGCTGATGTAAAGGTGGATACCGTGGCTGTGGAGGAGCAAGTGGCATCCGCAATGGACGCTGGCGACAAAACCGAAGCGGCCAATGCAAGTGACAAAAGTGTCGCTGTGAGTGTGGAAAGCGGGGTTGCTGTGGCGATGTCCGGTGAGTCTAGCGAGAGTGCAACAAGGACGCAAACCGTGGACAGCGATAAAAATGCGGAGGTGCTCAAATCTGAGGAAGAGGAGAGCGTCAAGGCCGAGACCAAAAAAGGTCGCAAAGGGCAAAGTCCCAAGGACCCCAATGATATTGGATTTGGCAAAGGGCTCAAAATTATGCTAGGGTTTTTGAAACCTTGGCGTGCATTGATTATTGTTGCCATTGTGATATCGTCACTCAGTGTTGCCAACGGTGTGGTTGCTCCACAATTGCTGGGCAAACTGATGACCCATTTGTCGGATGCAATTTTGAAGGCGGCCAATGAGGCGGGGGCTGGGTTGGCGGCTGGCGGTGGACAGTTCAATCAAGCGGGTGATTTAGTGAGTCCGAGTGCAAGCATCGTTGTGGATATGACGGCGGTGGGTACTTTGGGTATCATTCTTGCCAGTATGTATTTTAGTAGTTTTGTGTTCAATTATTTGCAAAACTTTATTATGGCGGGTGTCAGTGCCAAGGCACAAAAAAGAGTCCGCGAGCGAATCAGCAAAAAAATCAATGTCGTGCCCATCGGGTATTTTGACAAAAACGGGTATGGCGACACGCTCAGCCGTATGACCAATGACACGAGCACGATGGGGCAAGCCATCTCAGACAATTTGTCAACCACCATCCAAGCCGGACTTATGATTGTGGCTACTTTGGTTGCTATGTTTGTGACCGCTTGGCAACTTGCTTTGATTGTGGTGGCTACCGTTCCGATTAGTTTTATGTTTGTGGGTCTTGTGACCAAGATGAGCCAAAAGTACTACGCAAAACAAAGAGAGTACTTGGGGCAACTCAACGGACAAATTGAGGAAAATTATGGTGGGCAAGCCGTGGTGCTTGCTTTTAGAGGGCAAAAAAAGGCACAAGCAAAGTTTGACAAGACCAACAAGAAATTGGCGGGCGTGTCACGCAATGCGGAATTTTTGAGTGGGATAATGTTTCCTATCATTATTTTTGTTGCCAACCTTGGATATGTGTTTGTGTGTATCTTTGGTACCATCTTTGCAAAGAATGGTGCCTTGGGCGGTGGAGACACGGATGATGCCAAGATAACAGCGGGTATTGCTGTGGTGGTCACCTTCTTGGTTTATGTGAGATTGTTCAACAATCCATTGGGGCAAGTGGCACAAGGTATTGCAGCGATGCAAGGGGCAGCGGCGGCGGCGGGCCGTATTGAGAAGTTCTTGGTAGAATCTGAACAAGTGCCAGAGACACCCACCAAAAGCATTGAGAAAGTGGTGGGCAATGTTGAGTTTGAACACGTCAAGTTTGGCTATTTGCCAGAAAAGACCATCATCAAAGATTTTTCTTGCTCTGTCAAAGCGGGACAAAAGATTGCCATTGTTGGACCAACGGGTGCCGGCAAGACCACGCTTGTCAACTTGTTGATGCGGTTTTATGAACTCAATAGCGGCACCATCAAAATTGATGGCGTGCCTACGACCGACTTGTCAAGGACGGAACTCCGCAAAATGTTTGCGATGGTGTTGCAAGACACTTGGTTGTTTGAGGGTACCATCAAAGAGAACATTGTGTACAACAAGCAAGGCGTGACCGATGAGGAAATCAAAAAGGCGTGCAAGGCAGCGGGAATACACCACTTTATCAAAACGCTCAAAGGTGGGTATGACCATCAGATGACGGATGATAGCAGCATCAGCGTGGGGCAAAGGCAGTTGTTGACCATTGCGAGAGCGATGGTGCAAAATGCACCGATGTTGATTTTGGACGAGGCCACCAGCAATGTGGATACACGGACGGAGCAACTCATTCAAGAGGCGATGGACAAAGTGGCTGAGGGTAAGACAAGTTTTGTCATAGCACACCGCTTGTCAACCATCAAAAACGCTGATTTGATATTGGTACTCAAAGAGGGCGATATCATAGAAAACGGCAATCACGACCAACTCATTGCACAAGGCGGTTTTTATTGCGACTTGTACAATTCACAGTTTAGTAATGAGGCGGAGTGAGTTTTGGGAGCAAAGCAAAGAACAGGATGGCGTGGCTGTCTTGTTTTTTGTCTACTTGACCTAGGGTGGAGTGGTTTGCAATTGATTGACAAATTTTGGATATATATGATATAATAATGATGGATAAAAGCAAAGATTGAATCAAAAATGCAAAGTCCATTGAAAGCAAGCACGGACTCTTGTTGAGAGGTGTCCACTTGGAGAACGGGTGCGATTTGCGTACAGTGTGAGTGTTGCTTGGTGATGACTTGCAGGTCTTGTTTTTATTATCCTTGTTGACACTGGTTGAATTTTGTGGGCAAGAGACCTGCATAGTGACATTGGGCCGGTTGCTTGGGTGTGTGGTGGCAAAGTCTATCATTCATTGAGTGCTGTCGTTGATTGTGTGTGAGGCTGTCGTAATGTGGACACACGGACGGAGCAACTCAGACAAGAGGCGATGGACAAAAGTGGTGAGTGGGGCAAGGTATGGTACGGTCAAAATAGTTATTTGTGGAGAGGAATCAATGAATATTGTGTTGTTGGGAGCACCGGGTGCGGGCAAAGGTTCGCAGGCCAAAAAAATCGTGGAGCACTTTGGGCTTGTGCATATTTCTACGGGAGATATTTTTAGGAAAAATATCAAGGAACAAACGGAACTTGGCAAGCAAGTAGAGGCGTATTTGGAGCGGGGCGAATTGGTGCCCGATGCGTTGACCGTGCAGGTGGTGCAAGACAGATTGTCACAAGCGGACTGTCAAAAGGGTTGGATGCTGGATGGGTTCCCGAGGACTTTGGGGCAAGCGGGCATCCTTGACCAAAAACAACGCATTGATTTGGTGCTCAATTTGACCGTAGATTTTGGCGTAGTGGAGGCACGGCTTGTAAGCAGGCGTGTGTGCCCTGCTTGTGGATTGGTGTACAATACGCAGACCTATGCTGAGAGCGTGTGTGTATGCGGAGAGCGTCTTGTGCACAGAGCCGATGACCAAAGCGAGACCGTAAAAAACAGGTTGGCTGTGTATCAAGCACAGACCGAGCCTTTGATTGAATATTATGAAAAAGCGGGTTGTATCAAAAACATTGATGGGATGGGGAGTGTTGAGGATGTGTGGGAGAGGACGAGAGAGGTTTTGGGTGCAACGAGGAACTTTTTGAGAGCGATGACTTGTGGGTGCTGAGTGCCGTGCAAGACGATAGAGAACGGTGAAAATCCGTGGTGAGCAAAAGAATATGAAACAAGTAAAGCAAAGAGTATTATTATTGGAACATACACCCAATCCAGAGGCTGCCATTGCGGCGGCGGCAAAGTTGTGTTATAGTGGATTGGAGTTGGATGAGATTGTTGGCAAGTGCTATGAGCAAGACAATACAAAATTTTTGACAATGTTGCAAGATGTGGACCATCTATCACCCTACGAACACGCAAGTTTTGTGTTTGCGGTGGAGGGTGTGTCAAGGGCATTGCTTGCGCAAATCACGAGACACCGTTTGGCTAGTTTTAGTGTGCGGAGTCAGCGGTATGTGTCTGAACAAGAGTTTGGGTACATTGTGCCCCCAAGTATTGAGGCTCTTGGGCAAAAGGCGATTGATAAATATGCAAAGCAGATGAAACAAATGGATGCGTGGTACAAAGAGTGGCAAGAGACTTTGGGTGGCAAGGGTGAAAAATCCAATGAGGACGCAAGGTTTGTATTGCCCAATGCTACGGAGACCAAGTTTGTAATCACAATGAATGCCAGAGAGTTGTTGCATTTTTTCAAGTTGCGTACTTGCGAAAGGGCACAGTGGGAGATTCGTGAGTTGGCGTGGAGTATGCTTGCATTGGTGCTCAAAGTGGCACCCAACTTGTTTGCCAAGGCGGGACCCGGGTGTTGCAACACGGGATGCAAAGAGGGCAAAAAGGCGTGCGGCATTGCTGGTCAAATCATCAAAAGACAAAGAGACCTTGTGGAGCAAGCAAAAAAAGAGTTTGAGGCCGGCAAGTAGATAACGGTGCGTATTGCTTTCAAAGGTGTGCAATCGGTAGGATTGCAGATTGCTTTGGGTAGAGAAGAGCACAAACCCCATACAAGATTGTGGGTGTAAAGTAGGAAAAATGAAGGTAGAAGGAAAGAATGCGGTCATGGAGGCACTCAAAGCGGGTACCACCATTGATAGGTTGGTTGTGGCAAAAGGGTTGTCTGACCCGAGTAGTCAACGAATCATCATAGAGGCCAAAAGCAGGGGCGTCAAAATCTTTTTTAGGGACAAGGATGTGCTTGAAAGGGAGAGTGTGACCAAAAAGCACCAAGGGTTTTTGGCGGAAATCACGGACTACAAGTATGCTGATTTTGAAGCAATGATTGGCAAGATTGTGGAAAGCGGACAGAGCAATAGTATGGTGCTGTTGTTGGACGGCATAGAGGACCCGCACAATTTGGGTAGTATTATGCGGGTGGCAGAGTGTATGGGTGTGGATGGGATGGTGATTCCTAGACACCGCAGCGTGAGTGTCAATGAGACCGTCATCAAAGTATCTGCGGGTGCTAGTCAGCATATGCAGGTTGCCAAGGTGACCAATCTCAACGATGCGATTGGTACACTCAAAGACAACGGGTACTTTGTGTATGCCTTGGAGACCAATGGGCAAGACATCACAAAAACTCGCTTTGATGGCAAAATTGCGATGGTGATTGGGGGCGAGGGTAAAGGCGTGCACGCACTCACCAAAAAACTTTGTGACACAACCATCTCCATCCCAATGTACGGCAAACTCAACTCACTCAACGCATCGGTTGCGTGCGGGATTGCACTGCAAGTAGCCAAGAGCGGGATGGGGAAATAAAAAGACCACAAGAAAGTCACCGCCAAATTTTGTGTCCAAATGTAGTTTGGGTGTAAAGAAAATTTGCGTTTGGCGGTGAGCGGTAGCCCCAATGTACGGCAAACGGGACTCACTCAATGCATCGGTTGCGTGCGGGATTGCCTTGCAAGTAGCCAAGAGCGGGATGGGCAAGGAAAACAAGTAGTCACAGATTGGGATAGTGAGACAAGTAGAACACAGATATTGACCGCCAAATTTTGGGTCAAAAGCGTGGTTGGTTTGGGGCAAGTCTGCATTGACTTGACGGGATTCAGTGAGGAAACAAATATGCAAGCAAGCAAGAAAAATAAAAAAGCACCGGTTGCGTTGATTATTATGGATGGATTTGGCAATAATCCTAGTGAGAAAGCCAATGCTATTTTTGCAGGCGGGACGCCCAATTTGGCGAGGCTTTCGGACAAGTATGTGCGTGGGTCATTGCAGACGAGTGGGCTTGCGGTCGGGTTGCCTCAGGGAATGATGGGCAACAGTGAAGTGGGGCATCTCAACATTGGAGCGGGTCGTGTGGTGTATCAAGACCTGACCGCCATTGACAAGAGTATTGCGGAGGGTGCGTTTTTTGAGAATGATGCCTTTTTGGGTGCGGTGAACAACTGCAAAAGCAAGGGCACGGCCTTGCACTTGATGGGGTTGTTGAGTGATGGTGGTGTGCACAGCAGTATTGAGCACTTGTATGCACTTTTGCAACTTGCCAAAGATAAAGGTGTGAGCAAGGTGTGGGTGCACGCTTTGATGGATGGGCGTGATGTGCCGCCTACGAGTGGTGGTGTGTATGTGGATGCCTTGCAAAAAAAGATGGAAGAGTTGGGCGTGGGTTGCATTGCTACCGTAGTAGGTAGGTACTATTTGATGGACAGGGACAACCGTTGGGAGCGAGTGCAAGAGGGATACGAGTCCGTTTTTGAGGGCAAGGGTCCACGATTTGCAAGTGGCAAAGAGGCGGTTGACGATGCGAGAGCCAAGGATATCAAGGACGAATTTGTCAAGCCTTGCGTGGTGGGCGAGTACAAGGGTGTGGCACAAGATGACAGCGTGATATTTTTCAATTTCAGGTCAGATAGGGCGAGAGAGATTTCTAGGGTCATTGTGGACAAGAGTTTTGAAGGTGTCAAAAGGGCGGATGGGTTCAAGTCTGTCTACTATGTGGGGATGACCGAGTATGATGCAAGTTTGCAAGGCGTGCACACCGCCTTTGCACCCAAGGATATCAAGAACACTTTGGGAGAGTTTTTGGCGATCCAAGGCTTGACACAAGCAAGGGTGGCGGAGACCGAGAAGTATGCCCATGTGACATTTTTCTTTAATGGTGGTGTAGAGACACCCAATCAAAACGAAACCAGGGTGCTTGTGCCATCCCCCAAGGTTGCCACCTATGATTTGCAACCAGAGATGAGTGCCCCAGAGGTGCTTGAAAAATGCATAGAGCAGTTGGAGAGTGGGGTCAATGTCTTGATTGTCAATTTTGCCAATTGTGATATGGTGGGGCATACAGGTGTTTTTGAGGCAGCAAAAAAAGCGGTGCAAACGGTGGATGCGTGTGTGGGTAAATTGGCAGACAAGATTGTTGAGATGGGTGGTAGTTGTCTCATATCTGCTGACCACGGCAATGCGGAACAGATGCAGTATGAGGACGGGAGTATGATGACCAGCCATACAACTTTTGATGTGCCGCTGTTGTTGGTGGGCAAAGAGTATATTGGCTGCAAGTTGGACAAAGGGGCTTTGTGTGATATTGCTCCCACACTGATACAAATGCTTGGACTCAAACAGCCAAAAGAAATGACGGGAAAAAACCTGATTTTGAAACAAAAGAAATAAAGCCACGAACAGGGTACACGAGTGCAAAGCGTAGTCTGATGTGTCAGAATTGGCAGAGACAAGAGCGGTTCGCTTTGCAAAATAGGATGTATCCAAAGTAGGTAAGAATCATATGAAAGCAATAGATATTGTAATTTTTGGCTTTATTGCCATATCCATTTTGATTGGGTATTATAGCGGGTTGGACGGGCAAATCAAAAGGCTTGGCAAAGGTATCAAGGGTGCACTGATTGCGGGTGCCATTGTGTTTGTATATGGTGGTCCACTGATGGATTACGGTTTTGTCAAAGAATGGTTTGGCAAATTGAGTGACTTTTTTGTGAGTAACAAAGTTTCGTTTTTGTCTAGCGGATTGTTGTTTGATGTGATTAGATACGCCATCTTGTACTTTGTTGTTTTGATAGTCATAAAAATTGCTTTTGAGATTGTTGGTTCTTTTTTTAGTACGGGTAGGGGTGGCAAGAGTGAGGACACAGCCAAGAATTTGGCACAAAGTGTCAACAAACTATTGGGTGCTGTTTTTGCGGGTGCGGTCAGTGTGGGGATTGTGATGCTTTGCGTAGCGGCTGTGGTCGTGCTCAAAAATCAAGATGGACTGAGTATGATTCAAAACTCGCAGAGCAATATATTTTTGAAATATAATATTTTTAGGCAATTGTTTGGTTTGGGCTAAGAGCATTTTGGGACTCTTCGTGTGCGGGATGTGGAGATGAGTTTGGGGCTCCAAAAGTTTTTTGGATGGGTGTATAAAAATATGGGGTTGGGCAATAATCAGTGTATGAGAGTTGCTAGCAAAATGTTTATTTTTCTTGGTTGCTTGGGGCTGTTGTGTGTGCTTGTTGCCAGGCAAAACGCCTTGTTGGATTTGGGGATTGATGGGTCGCTGACTGCGTACTATGTGGGCGGTGGGCAGAGCGTGACACCCTATGGGCAGGTGGGGAGTGTGGACAAGCGTGCCTATGCATTGCGGATAGATACGACGGGTGGAGCGCAAACGGCGGAGAGGGTCAAAAAACGCTTGAAAATCACCCACGAACAACGAGAGCAAGTGGGAGAGATTTGCGTGCAATACGGATACTCTTTTTTGTTGGAAAAAGTGGAGTACGGCAAAGCACAAAAATACAATGTGATGATTGCTGTGGTGGGTGACAAAGTCGTGGTGGGATATCCCATCATTGTGGGGAGTTTTTGAGAGTATTGGGTGGCTGCAAAGGATTGTTTTTGTCAAGAGTCAAGTGCGTGCAGGTGTTTTTGGAGGGTGTCATAATGCGTACAGGTGTTTTTGTGTTGCGTGTATTGTGAACCAATGGGTAGGTATATTTTCAATGTCAGTTTTATCAATGTGTGTGGGGGGGCGTGCTTGCAATGCTTTTGACGCCATTAGGGGTTGGAGGGTCTAAGGGATGGATTGTTTTGCGAAGGTTGGCGTGACTTGCTACAAATGATGTCAATGTGCATACATATGAACAACAAAGGATGGAGTATAGGGAACTTTGCGATACCAAACCGTGTCACGCTTGCGCCGATGGCTGGGTTTGGAGAGTGTGCGTTTAGGCGACTTTGTGGGGAGTTTGGGGCTGGGTACACGACCACAGAACTTGTCAGTTGCAAAGGGATTTTGTATGGCAATGAGCAAACGCATAAAATGCTGTTTGTGCACCCTGGTGAAAAGCGGGTGGCACTCCAATTGTTTGGGGGTGAGCCACAGAGTTTTGCAGCCGTGCTTTGTGGGGAGCGTTTGGCAAAAGGGGGACAACCCTTGATGGATTGGTTGGATAAGTTTGAGATGATTGACATCAATATGGGCTGTCCTGTCAAAAAGGTGACCGGCAATCACGAGGGGTGTGCCTTGATGCTTGACTTTGAGCGGGCTAGCAAAATCATACAAGCGTGTGTCAAAAATACAAAAAAACCGGTCACGGTCAAGTTTAGGCTTGGGTACAAGATGGGGGACTTTGTGGCGGTGGACTTTGCCAAAATGTGTCAAGATAGCGGGGCAAGTGCAGTCACGGTACACGGTAGGTACAAAGAACAAATGTATAGCGGAGAGGCGGACTGGGGCAAGATTGAAAAGGTGGTGGAGGCGGTGAGCATACCTGTGATTGGCAACGGGGATGTCACTACGCAAGCACAAGCACAGGACCGTATCAAAAACTACGGGGTGGCGGCTGTGGCGGTTGGGCGTGGAGCCCTAGGGAATCCTTTTGTCTTTTGTGAAAAGAGTGAGACCGGATTGTCAAAAAAAGAGATTGCCAAGAAACACATTGCCTATATGTGTGAGTTGTATGGTGAGCGGACAGCGGTGCTTTTTAGGGTGCATTTGTCACACTATCTCAAAGGGGTGCCACATACACGGGAGTGCAAAGAGAAGGCGTGCAGAGTGGAGAGTGTAAGAGAGTTGTTGGCGTTGATAGAGAGTGTAGATTTTTGAGACAAGGGGCTTTGGTGCGTAAATATTTTGCTATATTGGTGCAAATGCTTGACAAATTGGTGTGCGTATGATAGAATAATAAAAGTAAGCAAAGCAACAAATTGCGGGTGCATTTGTAGGCACAAAGAATCCACAAATGCACGGGGTGCAACAATGCCAATGCGTGTGTAGAACAAAAGAGGGATTGAATAATGTTGGAAGGCATATTGCTTGGATTGATTGTACAGTTGGTTGTTACCCTAGGGTATTAGGGCAAGACCTTGGATATGCTGAGTGAAAGACAATTTGCAAGAGTGCAAAAGCAACATCACAGAATGCTCAGAAAAAACCAATATGCCACTTTGGAAGATGCGCTCAAAAAATTGCAAAAAGGGGTGGCGCTGCTGGCTATCTCGTTGGTTATTTTTTTGGCGTTTTATATAGTGATTGTGGCATATGTGTACACGACATTGTTTGCAACGCCGTAAAACGGATAAAAAACTTTGTGTATACTTTGTATACACAAAGAGTAAGTATAAAGTACAGACCATAAGGAGAGAGATATGAAAAACTTTGTGTACAACAATCGTACTGAGTTGATTTTTGGCAAAAGTGAGGACAAAGAAGTTGCTCAAAAAATCAAAGAACACGGTGCAAAAAAGGTGCTCGTCGTGTATGGGCAAAACAGTGTCATCAAGAGCGGTTTGCTCGGTAGAATCGTAGAAGGACTCAAACAAGAAAAGTTGGGTTTTGTGGAGTATGGTGGTGTCAAGGCAAACCCACTCCGCAGTCACGCCGAAGCTGGGGTGGCTCTTGCCAAAAAAGAGAAATGTGACTTTGTGCTTGCGATTGGTGGCGGGAGCGTGATTGATGCTGCCAAAGGAATTGCGGCAGGAGCGGTCAATCCCAAAATGTGGGATTTTTATGAGTTGGACACCAAAGTGACCAAGGCCTTGCCCATCGGCGTCGTGTTGACTTTGCCGGCGGCTGGGAGCGAGGGGTCGGGGGCTACTGTGCTTGTGGACGATGTGTCAGGCACCAACACCAAATATAGTTTTGGTAGTGATGAGGTGAGACCCAAAATTAGTTTTGTCAATCCGGTCAACTGTATGACTTTGCCCAAAGAGCAAATATCCTATGGTGCGAGTGATATTGTGGCACATATGTTGGAGAGGTACTTCAGTCCACAAACCGATGTGACCGTGACCGATGAGTTGTTGGGTGGTGCCATCCGTGCGATGCTCAAAGTGGCACCCAAACTGTACAACGACAGTGCCAACTATGAGTATTGGGCAGAGTTTTGTTTGCTTGGTACTTTGGCACACAACGATATGCTCAATATGGGGCGTACAGCCCAAGACTGGGGTACCCATGTCATTGAGAACAAGTTGTTGTCGGGTCCTTGCAATATTGCACACGGCGCGGGACTTGCCATTATTTTTCCTGCTTGGCTCAAATATGTTGCCACCAAGAAACCTAGCAAGATATTGCAGTTTGTGCAAGAGGTGTTGCAAATAGATGCCAAAGATGAAAAGGCGGCGATTGCACAAGGGATAGCAAAACTACAAGAATGGTATCAGTCCATTGGGCTCAAACTCAAAATGTCCGACCTTGGCATCCAACTCTCAGATATCAAAGATTTGGCAAAAAAACTCTTTGACCCAAATATCAAATTGGGCGGCTATGGCGAACTCACCCTAGAAGAAATCAACAAAATTTTGGAACTTGCAAAGTAGCAAGCAAAGCGACAGACAATCAAAAAGGTTGTCTGTTGTTTTTTTGTGTAGGTAGATTGTCTCAATGCAAAAACTCGCAGTATCTTTGCAACAAGCAAGAGAGTAGGTTTGGGTGAAAAGCAAGGGTGGTAGGTATTTCGTGTGGGTGTTGTGTGAGGTGGGGAGAGTGTGTTGAGGTTTGAAATGTCAATATTTGGTAAAAGAGTTGAGTGGTGAAAAATTGTTTGCTTTTTGTGCAAGAATGTGGTAAAATAATATATACTATAATATAGAATATTTGCTAGGGGTGGGGGAGACTTGCCTTGGGTGAAAACACAAAACCCGCAACAGTGGGATGGTTAAAAGACTAGGGATGAGACAGTCACAGCAAAAGTCGGTGA